>MGWJ01000135.1 GCA_001800945.1 Flavobacteria bacterium RIFCSPLOWO2_12_FULL_31_7 | reverse complement strand
CTCCAACAGTTCCTTTTCCTTGATTGATTTCGTTGGTAATTTTTAATAAATCGGATGTTAAAAGAGCAGCATTTTTATTTGTAATATCTAAAGTTTTTAGCATTTCTTCTGTACTAGCTTTACCGTAAGATTGTAAAACATCACCTTTAACTAAAGGTTGTGCATTACCTTTTCCTGGAAAAATATTTACAATCATATTTCCAACTAATCCATCAGAACCAATTGTTGCAATAGCATTTTTTTTAATATGAATAAGCATCGCGTCTTCAATAGACATGGTAACATGTATGGTTGTGTCATTAATCATTTCAATAGCTTTCACAGTTCCGATATCAATTCCAGCGTATCTTACATTATTTCCAATTTGTAATCCATTAATATTTTTAAAAATAGCTTTTATACTTGAAGTATTATCAAATAAATTCTGTTTGTTTCCCACGAAATAAATTCCGGAAAAAAATAAAATTGATCCTATAATTACAAATAAGCCTAAACGTGTTTTTTGAGCATCTGATTTTTCCATAATTTTTTATTTAAAAAAAGCTTGAACTTTTGGATCGGTTGAACTGCTTAGTTTTTCAAAAGTTCCCTCAATATAATTTATACCATCAATTAATAAAATCATTCTATTAGCAATAGCCTTTGCACAATCTACATCGTGTGTGATAATGATTGAGGAAGTGTTATATTTTTTTTGAATTGATTTCATTAAAAGTATAATTTCTTTTGAAGTAATTGGGTCTAAACCAGTTGTAGGTTCATCGTATAGAATTATTTTTGGTTTTAAAATTAATGTTCTGGCTAAGGCGATTCTTCGTTTCATTCCACCTGAAAGTTCGTTTGGCATGAGGTCAATTGCACTCACTAAACCAACGCTTTCTAAAGCTTCCAGGACTAAAGGAGTAGTGTTTTTAATTTTTCCGAATTTTTTTGTATGTCTTCTTAATGGGAATTCTAAATTTTCTCGAACTGACATGGAATCATACAAAGCACTACCCTGAAACAGAAAGCCAATTTCAGTTCTAAGTTCGTCAATTACTTCGCGTTCTAGCGTATTTATTTCTTTATTCATTACCAAAATAGAACCGCTGTCTGGTGCTTCTAATCCAATTAAACATTTGATCATAACAGATTTTCCAGAACCAGATTTTCCCATAACGACCAAATTTTCTCCTTCATTTAAAACCAAATTAAAACCATCCAAAACTTTATTGGTTCCAAAAGCTTTATGTAAATTTTTAATTTCGATGATCGTTTTATGGTTTGTTATGTTTTCCATAGTTCTTACATTTTATAAAAAATATTGGTTACAAAAACGGCAATAAAATCAATAATAAATAGGAGCATAGAGGTGTAAACGACTGCTGCATTTGCTGCTTTTCCTACACCTGCGGTTCCTTTTTTACAATTATATCCTTTGTAGCATCCAATTAATCCAATGGCAAATCCAAAGAAAAAAGTTTTAATCGTTGCAGGAATGATATCGCTATATTCTAAAATATTAAAGACTTGATTAAAGTAAAGTTGAAACGAAACATTATCTTTAATGTTTTCCACTAGATACGAACCATAAATAGCTAAAACATCTCCAAAAATCACCAATAGCGGTAACATTAATGTAGTGGCTAATATACGAGTGATGACTAAATATTTAAAAGGATTGGTACCCGAAACTTCCATAGCATCAATTTGTTCGGTTACTTTCATGGAACCTAATTCGGCACCAATTCCAGAACCGATTCTTCCGGCACAAATTAAAGCCGTGATTATAGGTCCAATTTCTCTAATAATTGAAACACTTACCATAGAAGCCATCCAAGAAACTGCTCCAAATTCTTGTAAAGTAGGTCTGGATTGTAGAGTAAAAACTAAACCAATAATAAAACCAGTTACGCCAACTAAAAAGAGAGAACGATTACCCATGTAATAACATTGTCTTAAAAACTCTTTGAATTCATAGGGAGAAAACAAAAATTCTTTAAAAAATCGACCAGCAAAATAAGCTATTTCACCAACTTCTTTTAAGAAAGATTTTATCACTTCAATTATGTTTGTAAAATACTTGTTCATAATTATTTTAAATGATAACTGAATTGTAAGTCTCTCAAATTTAGTGATTTTTGACGAAAAATATAACTTTTTATCAGATTATTTGTGTAAAAAAACTGTTCTAATTGCTCAACCGGGATTTACTATATTAATTAGTAAGTAGCAAATTAGAAATAAAATTGTAAAATAAATTAAGCCTGTATTTATAAAATATTTCTCTTTTATAAATCCTTCTTTTTTTGGAGATGTTTTTCTATTGTATTTCAAGTAATAATAAATAGCAATTCCAAGCATTATGAATAATGCCCAACCAATAATCACATAAACTTTAAAAATAGTTTTTACCTTGAAAGTATCTTTAAATAAATTAATTGTTGTTTCTAATAAATCAAATTTTCCAATTAATGACATTAAACATAAAGCCGACATTGAAATTCCGAAAAGATAACCTTTTAAATCGGTACTAAATGAAGACGGTTCTTTGTATGTAAAATAAAATGTTCTTATTGAATATGAAAGTAGTAATAATGAGAAAAAAACATTCAAAATTTTGAATTCCATTTTATTTTAATTTGTAATGCATCCGTAAATATAACAATTTTCCACAAAAAAAACCGTCAAGTTTTGCAACAAGACGGTTTTGGTATTTATATTATTTCGTAAATCTAAAATCGTAAATCTTAAATATGAATCACTTCATCATAAGCAGCAGCTACAGCTTCCATAACGGCTTCACTCATAGTTGGGTGAGGGTGAACTGCTTTTAAAATTTCGTGGCCAGTAGTTTCTAATTTTCTAGCTACAACTGCTTCTGCAATCATATCTGTAACTCCAGCACCAATCATGTGACATCCTAACCATTCTCCGTATTTCGCATCGAAAATAACTTTTACGAATCCGTCAGTTGCTCCAGCAGCAGTTGCTTTTCCTGAAGCTGAGAAAGGGAATTTACCCACTTTGATTTCGTAACCTTTTTCTTTAGCTGCTTTTTCAGTTAAACCAACAGAAGCAATTTCTGGAGTAGCATATGTACAACCTGGAATGTTCCCGTAATCTAATGGTTCAACATGTAAACCAGCGATTTTTTCCACACATAAAATTCCTTCAGCAGAAGCAACGTGTGCTAAAGCTTGACCTGGAGTGATATCTCCAATAGCATAATATCCTGGAACATTAGTTTGGTAGAAATCGTTCACTAAGATTTTATCTCTATCTGTAGCGATACCAACTTCTTCTAAACCGATATTTTCAATATTTGTTTTAATTCCAACTGCAGAAAGTAAAATTTCAGCCTCTAAAGTTTCTTCACCTTTAGCTGTTTTAACAGTTGCTTTTACACCATTTCCTGTAGTATCAATTTTCTCTACAGAAGAATTTGTCATAATAGTAACTCCTGCTTTTTTCATTGAACGCTCCATTTGTTTAGAAACGTCTTCATCTTCAACTGGAACAATATTTGGCATAAATTCTACAATAGTTACATCAGTTCCCATTGAGTTATAGAAATGAGCAAATTCCACTCCAATTGCTCCAGAACCTACAATAATCATAGATTTTGGTTGTGTTGGTAAAGTCATGGCTTGTCTGTATCCAATTACTTTTACTCCATCTTGTGGTAAGTTTGGTAATTCACGAGAACGTGCTCCAGTAGCAATAATAATGTTATCTGCAGAATATTCTGTTACTTTACCATCTTCGGCAGTAACGTCAATTTTTTTACCTGGTTTTACTTTTCCAAAACCATTAATAACATCAATTTTGTTTTTTTTCATTAAGAATTGAACACCTTTGCTCATTCCACCAGCTACATTACGTGAACGGGCTACAACTGCGTTAAAATCTTTATCTACATTATCTACTTTTAATCCGTAGTCGGCAGCATGTTTTAAATAATCGAAAACTTGAGCTGATTTTAGTAATGCTTTTGTTGGAATACAACCCCAATTTAAACAAACTCCACCTAAATTTTCTTTTTCAATAACGGCAACTTTAAAACCTAATTGTGAAGCTCTAATTGCTGTAACATATCCTCCAGGACCACTTCCTAAAACTATAATATCGTATTTCATATTTTTTGTGTTTATTTTATTATTGTAAAATATGCAGTCGCTAACGCTAGTGTCATAATTGTGTGTTTATCTTATTTTTTCTGAATGCGAAATTAATAAATATTTATTTATTTTTACGATACAACTTCGGGTTTTTCGAATTGTGCTTCGTATAATTTTTTATAATACCCGTTTTCGATTTTTAATAATTCTTTATGCTTGCCTTTTTCAACGATTAAACCTTTATCCATTACAATAATAGTATCAGCATTTACAATGGTTGCCAAACGATGTGCAATGATAATTGAAGTTCTTCCTTCGGTTAATGTTTTGGTTGCTTTTTGAATTAATTCTTCCGAATGGGAATCGATTGAAGATGTTGCCTCATCCAAAATTAATATACTAGGATTACTAATGTAAGCTCGTAAAAAAGCAATTAATTGGCGTTGTCCAGAAGATAACATCACACCACGTTCTTTCACATCATAATCGTATCCGTTGGGTAATGACATTAAGAAATCGTGGATTCCGATTTTTTTCGCAGCTTCATAAACATCTTCTCTTTTAATATTTTCATCGAAAAGCGTAATATTATTGTAAATAGAATCAGCAAATAAGAAAACATCTTGCAAAACCATAGCAATTTCTTTTCTTAAAGTTTCTAAAGTGTAATCGTTAATATTAATGTTATCAATTAAAATTTTCCCTGAATCAATTTCGTAAAAACGATTTAATAAATTGATAATTGTCGATTTTCCAGCACCAGTTGCACCAACAATGGCAATAGTTTCAGCTTCTTTCACTTCTAAATTTATTCCTTTTAGAATTTCTTCGTTTTTCAGATAACTGAATCGAACTTCTTCTAATTTAATATTTCCGTGTAATTTTTCAGAATGAATCGCACCTTCATTTTGAACTTCTTCATTAGATTCTAAAATTTCAAAAACTCTATCTGCAGCTACAATTCCCATCTGCATTACGTTGAATTTATCTGCAATTTGTCGCAACGGATTGTACAACATCGAAATGTACATATTGAAGGAGATTAATTGTCCAACACTTGTTTCTGTATCGCCGTTAATGATAAATAATGCACCGAAATACACTACTAAACCTAAAGTAATACTTGAAATGATATCGGCAATAGGGAAGAAAATACTATTGTATAAAATGTTCTTTAACCACGCTTTATTATGCTTATGATTAATTTCCTTAAATTTCTCTAATTCAATTTTTTCTCGATTAAATAATTGAACGATTTTCATTCCGGTTAATCGCTCTTGAATAAACGTGTTTAAATTCGCCACTTCATTACGCACTTCGTTAAAAGCCACTTTCATCTTCTTGTTGAAAATGTTTGTCGCAATCAAGATAACTGGCATAATAATCAATACAATAGCTGTAATTTTCCAGTTGATAATTAGCATAAAAGCTAAGACAATTATCATTTTCAAGAAATCACTGACAATCATAAATAAACCTTGACTGAAAATACTCGCAATATTTTCCATATCGGAAACGCAACGTGTAATTAGTTTTCCAACAGGTTCATTATCAAAATATTTCGTTTTAAAACTCGCTAAATGTGCGAATAATTTTTCTCTAATATCTTTAACGATATCTTGTCCTAACCAACTTGAAATATATACAAAGAAATATTGCGCCACGACCTCTAAAATCAAGATAAAAAGCATTAAAACCACTAATACTTTAATATTGTACGCATTGTTACCGTCTTGAAGAATAAAATGCATTAGATTCAAAAAATAATCCTGAATTACATTGGTTTCTTTACTAGCATCAACAAAGTATTTATCGATGGTGATGTTTAAAACCAAAGGTCTTAAAGCGGCAACAATAGCCAAAAAAATAGCCCAAAAAGCAACACTAACTAGTTTGCTTTTAAATGGCTTGGCATATTGTAATACTTTTTTAAAAGAGGATGATTTTAAAACGCTCATTTTGCTGATATAATTTTTAAAGGCTAAAGATAAGGATATTTTACTTTTATTAGATATAATCCGTGAGCAGGAACTGAAAATCCGGCTTTGTTTCTGTTTTTACTTTCTATAATGTTTCTAAAATCGGCTAAGGAAGTTTTGTGAATCCCAACATTTATTAATGTTCCAACGATTGCTCTTACCATGTTTCGTAAAAATCTATCGGCTGTAATGGTAAAAATAATTTGATTTTCGTTTTGTTGCCAATGTGCTTCCGTAATTTTACAATTGAAGGTTTTTACATCGGTATGAATCTTAGAAAAACATTCAAAATCTATATATTCTAATAAGATTTTACTGGCTTCATTCATTAAATCTAAATCTAATTTATGATGCACTTTCCAGCTTCCGTCTGTATTAAAAACATCTTTGAAAGTATTGATGTGATATTCGTAAGTTCTACTTGTAGCATCAAAACGAGCATGAGCATCAGGGTGCACTTCAATAATTTTAAAAATTGCAATATCTTTTGGAAGAAAAGAGTTTAATTTTTGAATGGTATTTGGAATATCGAAAACAATATCTGTATCAAAATGTGCATACATTTGTTTCGCATGAACACCAGAATCGGTGCGGCCAGCGCCAACAATTTCAATCTTTTCTCTAAGTAATAAAGATAAAGATTTGTCTAAAGTTTCCTGAATTGAAATTGCATTCGGTTGTACTTGAAACCCAAAATATTCTTTTCCGTTGTAAGCAAATTCAATGAAGTATCTCAATTGGCATAGTTTAGTTCGACAAAAATACTATTTTTCAATGGCAATATCAAATTCATTTTTTTAAACACAGATTGGAGAAATTATAAAAATTATTAA
>MGWJ01000134.1:9174-9792 GCA_001800945.1 Flavobacteria bacterium RIFCSPLOWO2_12_FULL_31_7 | reverse complement strand
GAAAATAATTTCGAAAAATAAAATTAAAGCGTTCAAGAAATTGGACGCTTTTTTATTATCTGTATATTTGCTTTTAATTTACTACTAAATGAGGATATTGTTTTGGATTTTGTTTCTATGTTCTTTTGGGGCGATAGCTCAGAAGTCTACTATAAAACAAGATGAAAACACACAAAAATTAGTAAACAATATCATTCGAATTCAAAACAATAACAATTTAAAAAGCACTGATTTTAGTTATTCCTTTTACGAAAAAGCAATTGTTTCTGCACATCCCGATTCTATTTCTTCACAGATTGATACCCTTTTCAAAAACAAGAAAAAGACCAAATTTAAAATTGATTCTTCGAGTTATAAATTCAAAAAAATCATCACCAAACAACACGTTTATCAAACCGAGAAAGTAGCTACCATTTCATATTCTAAAGGAAAGAAAAAAGAGAATATTGTTGGTTTAAAAATGGCCGGCTTAAAACAACCTGTTTACGAATTATTAGGTCAAGAATTTATCCCTTTCGATTTAAGTAAAAAACAACTAAAAATTTTACAATTCACCTTTCAAAACCCTTTTACAACAGAAGGTGCATTAAAATATAAATTTGAAATTACTGACACCAT
>MGWJ01000134.1:4146-9161 GCA_001800945.1 Flavobacteria bacterium RIFCSPLOWO2_12_FULL_31_7 | reverse complement strand
GAAAACGGAAACTGTTTTTGATTGGTTTAATAATGGAAAATCGTGGTTTCCAGTTTCTCAATCCTTATTAATTACTAAAGGAAAAGGCAAACACAACATTGATTTTTTTGGAGAAACCATCCAATTTGATAACATGACGAGTACTTCTTCTAAAAAGTATGATTATTCTAATGATTTGTATGTGAAAATTAACCGAAATTTCACAGAATATAACTTTACAGAAAAACCCAAAAAACAGCATTACCAAATTCAAATTGATAAAAGTGCTACAAAAACGAATCCTGTTTTTTTCCATACCATTGCGAATGACACTTTAGATCGTCGCTCGCAAAATACGTATCAAGCTTTAGACAGTTTGGTTACAGCCACCAAAATTGAAAAGAAAATTTACTTCGGAAAAAAACTAATTAACGGACAAATTCCCTTTGGTTTTGTAGACATTCGTGCGCGAGATCTTTTCAAATACAATAATTACGAAGGATTTCGTTTAGGTTTAGGTCTTTCAACCAATAACCGACTTTCGCCTTATTTCAAGTTGTTTGGTTATGGTGCTTATGGAACGAAAGATGGTGTTTTTAAAAGTCAATTAGGAAGTTCTTTTCGAGTTTCTAAAAATACAGATACTTGGATTGCTGGTTCTTTTACAGATGATATTACAGAATTTGCGGATTTATCTTTACTTCCTGATAATAAAAGATTTAGATTGTACGATCCGCGACCGTTTAATTTATCTACTTTTTACAACCATCAATCGTATGAGTTAACATTCGAATCGAAATTCATTTCTAAAATTGAAACTACCTTAAAAATAAATCGCTCAAGAATTAATCCGTTGTTCAATTATACCTACAATACGCCAAATGAAACGTATAAAGTATATAATTTAACCTTAGCTAGTTTAAGTTTAGAATGGTCGCCGAATAGTAAGTTTTTAAAAGCACCACAAGAAATTTTAGAAGTGGAAAAAGGGTTTCCTAAAGTGATTTTACAACTTTCGCACGCGATTCCGAATGTACTAAGTGATAACATCGAATTTACAAAAATTGACGCTAGAATTTATCAGGAAAAAAGGCATTTATCTGGACAAAAAACCACCTTTTTATTACAAGGAGGAATTAGTTTAGGCAACACGCCGCTTTCGCATTTGTATAGTGTGGCACCGAATAATTTAGATAGAGAAGCTATTTTGAGTCGGATTACATTTGCGAATAAAACGTCTTTTGAAACGATGTATTTTAACGAATTTTATTCCGATAGATATTCGCTTTTTCAGTTAAAACATTACTTTAATAAATTACAAATTTCAAAAAGTATCAAACCTACTTTAATCTTGGGAAGTAAAGTTGCCTTTGGGGATTTTTCTCATCCTGAAAACCATCAAGGAATTACTTTTAAAACGATGGACAGAGGTTTTTATGAAAGCGGTTTAGAGTTGCAAAACATTTTCAAAGGTTTCGGATTGTCCACTTATTATAGATATGGACCCTATCAATTGGAAAAATTTGATAGAAATATTGCGATAAAATTATCATTTACATTGAATTTAGGGATTTAGGTTACTCGCTATAATTACTTTTAAAAGCAAATCTAGATGACTTATATGGTTAAAAAAAAGATACAATTCCCATCTTTTAATTCAAATTTCGCCTATATTTCAGCATAATTCTTACCTTTGCACCCTAAATTTATATCATGACGAAGTGGTTAAATACCAATTTTTGGAATTTTGTTGCGCGAACGCTTTTAAGAAATAGACATTGGGTGCTTTTGTGCATTGCTTTATTCACCATTTTTATGGCGACGCAATGGAAATACATCCGTTTTACGCAAACCGAAGCTAATTTATTACCCAACGACCATAAAGACAATGTTGCTTACACTGATTTCTTAAAGAAATTTGGTGAAGAAGGTAATGTGATCATTTTTGCAGTCAAAAGTTCTGATGTTTTTAAACCAGAAACGTTTAAAGCTTGGAACAACATGATGGCTTCTATTGGTAAAAACAAAGAAGTAGATGGCGTTTTGTCGTTTAATGAAATCCAGGATTTAGTAAAAAATGATTCGCTACAAACGTTTCAATTAAAACCTTTTATTGACAAAAACAAAGTGGCTGATGCTACTTATTTGAATACCAAAAAGGCTGATTTATTAAACAAAATGCCTTTTTACGAAAGCTTATTGTTCAATAAAAAAAGTGGCATTGTTAGAAGTGTTATTTATCTTAAAAAAAACATAGTAAACAAACCAGAAAGAAAAGAATTCGTTTTAAATAAACTAATTCCAGCCATTGACGAGTTTAAAAAAACTACCAAAACCGATATTAAAGTTTCGGGAATGCCGTATATCAGAACGTTAAATGCAAAAGCAATTATTAGCGAAATCGGTTTGTTTATTGGCGCAACTTTATTGGTAACCTCGTTAATTTTCTATTTCTTTTTCCGTTCGTTCCGTACCACAATGATGGCCCTTTTTGTGGTGATGATTGGTGTAATGTGGTCTTTCGGATTTTTAGGATTATTACGTTACGAAATTACCGTTTTAACCGCTTTAGTTCCGTCATTGATTGTAATTATTGGAATTCCGAATTGTATTTTCTTAACCAATAAATACCACCAAGAAACGCGTGCACATGGAAACAGAGCAAAAGGTTTACAACGTGTTTTAACCAAAGTTGGAACAGCAACATTTATTACTAATGTGACTACAGCCGTTGGATTTGCTACATTTATTATCACCGACAATAAATTATTACAAGAATTTGGTATCGTAACTTCTATAAATATTATGGCGCTTTTTGTGCTGAGTTTATTTGTGATTCCGATTTTCTTCAGTTTTATGCCGCTTCCAAAAGAAAAACATTTGGAACATTTAGAAAGAGGGTATTTAGTCAACTTCAAAAATTGGATTATCGACCAAGTAAAATATCATAATGTAAGAGTTTATGGAGTGGCAGTTGGGATTTTAATCATAGGAATTATAGGGATTTATAAAATTAATATTTCTGGAAGTATTTTAGAAGACATGCCTAAAAACAATGCTTTCTTTGAAGACATTCGTTTTTTTGAAAAAGAATTTAAAGGCGTTTTACCCGTAGAAATTCTAATAGATACGAAACGTAAAAAAGGCGTGATGAAAATTTCAACTTTGAAAAAAATGGATGAGTTGCAATCAGAAATTGAAGCCATTCCAGAACTTTCAAAACCGGTTTCTATTGTCAATTTAGTGAAGTTTTCGAAACAAGCCTATTATAATGGAAACCCAGCTTTTTACGATTTACCTAATTCGCAAGAACAAGCTTTTATTTTACCTTTTTTGAAAAACTCTTCAAAAGATAGCAAAAACAATCCATTGAAAAGTTATGTAGATTCCACTGGGCAATATGCCAGAATCTCCACTTTTATGAGAGAAGTTAGTACTGACGAAATGGTAAAAGTCGAAGAAAAATTACAAGACCGAATCCATAAATTATTTCCAAAAGAACGTTTTACGGTTACCATTACTGGAAAAGCTTTATTATTCCAAAAAGGAACAAGCTACTTGTTAGAAAATTTAATTGAATCGTTAATTTTTGCTTTAGCCTTAACCGGAGCTTTAATCTTTTTCTTATTCCGTTCGGTGAAAATGATTTTTGTGGCGTTGATTCCGAATTTATTACCCTTATTAGCAACAGCTGGATTAATGGGATATTTAGGCATTCCAATTAAACCCTCAACTATTTTGGTTTTCGGAATTGCGTTCGGACTTTCCGTAGACGATACAATACGATTCTTAGCACAATATCGACAAGAATTAGTTCGAAATAATTGGAAAATTAAGAAATCTATCTTCTCCACTTTAGAAGAAGAAGGACCAAGTATGTTTTATACTTCTTTCGTATTGTTATTCGGATTTTCGGTATTTACCCTATCGGATTTTGGTGGAACAGTGGCTTTAGGAGGTTTAGTTTCAATTACCTTATTATTTGGGATGTTAACCAATTTAATTTTATTGCCGAGTTTGGTTTTATCATTAAACAGAAGTATTGCCAACGAACAAGAATTGAAAGAACCAAGAATAGATATTTTAGAAAATGATGACGACCCAGATGCTTTGGGTGAAGAAATAATAAAATAATAAAATGAAGAATTTAATAGAAGAATTACAATGGAGAGGTTTGGTACACGATGCCATGCCGGGAACAGAAGAACAACTTTTAAAAGAACCAACAGCGGTTTATATTGGTTTTGATCCGACTTCAGATTCGTTACATATTGGAAGTTTAGTGCCAATTATTTTATTGATGCACTTGCGTAAATTCGGACATAAGCCGTTTGCTTTAGTTGGCGGTGCAACTGGAATGATTGGTGATCCATCAGGAAAATCGGCAGAAAGAAACTTATTAGACGAAGCTACTTTAAATAAAAATGTTGAAGGAATTAAAGGCGTGTTATCTCGCTTTTTAGATTTCAATGCTACCGATGCACAAGCGCCAGTTTTAGTAAACAATTACGATTGGATGAAAGAGTTTTCGTTCATTGATTTTGTTCGTGAAGTGGGAAAACGTATCACCGTAAACTATATGATGAGTAAAGATTCTGTAAAAAAACGTTTATCTGGTGAAGGCGAAGGAATGAGTTTTACAGAATTCACGTACCAATTAATTCAAGGATACGATTTTTATCATTTACACAAATACCACAATTGTAAATTGCAAATGGGTGGAAGTGACCAATGGGGAAACATCACAACTGGAACAGAATTAATCCGAAGAATGAACGTAGATTCTGAAACGGAAGGAAAAGCTTTCGCGATGACTTGTCCGTTAATCACCAAAGCAGATGGTTCGAAATTCGGAAAATCGGAAAAAGGAAACATTTGGTTGGATGCAGATAAAACATCACCATACGAATTTTACCAATTTTGGTTCAATACGACAGATGTGGATGCAGAAAAATATATTAAAATATTCACATTCTTAGATAAAGCAACTATTGATGCTTTATTAACAGAACATGCTGAAGCGCCACATTTACGTG
>MGWJ01000134.1:0-4120 GCA_001800945.1 Flavobacteria bacterium RIFCSPLOWO2_12_FULL_31_7 | reverse complement strand
TTTTGTTTCACAAGCATTTTTTAAACCAACCGTGGACGATTTAAAACAATTGGATTTAAAAACCTTAACAGATGTTTTCGGAAGTTTAGATCAAGCGGAAGTTACTTTAGCAGAAATTGAAGCAGGTTACCCAATTGTAGATGCGTTTGTGAAATCTGGCTTTTTATCTTCAGGAAACGAAACCAGAAGAGCGTTAAAGGAAAATGCGGTTTCTGTAAACAAAGTCAAAGTAACTGAAGAATATGTAATTTCTTCAACTGATTTAATTGCTAACACGTTTGTTTTACTTCAAAAAGGAAAGAAAAACTATTATATTTTAAAAGTGGTGTAAGCTACAAAATAAAGATAGCCACGAATTGACAAATTAAAATGTATTGATTCGTCAATTCGTGGCAAAAAAACAAAGCCGTTCTGAAATTAATTAGAACGGCTTTTTATATCAATGCGGTAATTTATCTTTAAAATACCCATAGCACCAAGTACCGAAAACAGCACTCAAATAAACCACACCGACAACTATAAATCCAGCACCAATTTGTGCATACATTGGACCAGGACAAGCACCTGTAATCGCCCAACCTATTCCGAAAATCAAGCCGCCGTAAATTTGACCTTTATTACTTTCTTTGGGTTCGAAAGTTATTGGATCGCCAGAAAAAGTTTTAATGTTGAATTTTTTTATAATAAAAACGGATACTATTCCAACAATAATGGCAGTTCCTATAACTCCATACATGAAAAAGGATTGCAATCTAAACATTTCGTAAATACGAAACCAACTTAAAATTTCGGCTTTCACGAAAATAATACCGAATACAATTCCAACTAATAAATATTTTAAATTTTTCATTTTTAGAAGTATTTAAAAACTAATGGTAACACAATATTTGTCGTGAAAAAACCACCAATCATAAAGCAACAAGTAGCAAGTAATGAGGGTTTTTGAAATGTAGCTAATCCATATATAGAATGTCCGCTTGTGCATCCTCCAGCATAGCGAGAACCAAAACCAACTAAAAAACCGCCCACTACAAAAAAGAAAAATCCTCTTAAAGTGAAAATATTCTCTAAAGAAAATATCTGAGAAGGCATTAATTCCGAATAATCTGTAATTCCGAATTGTGCTAAGGCAACTTTTGTGTTTTGGGCTAATTCAATTTCATTAGGATTACTCAAAAACTGGTTGGCTATAAAACCTCCTAAAAAGATGCCAATAACAAAGAAAATATTCCAAATTTCCTTTTTCCAATCGTACTTAAAAAAAGAAATGTTTTTGGGAATACAAATTGCACAAAGGTGTCGCATAGAGGAAGAAACACCTAATTTTTTATTCCCAACAAGTAACAATAAGGGTATAATTAAGCCGATTAATGTACCTGCAACAGCCCAATGCCAAGGTTGTTTAATAAGTTCTAACATAAATTAGGGATTAAATTATGACTTCTTTTATGATAATATAGATTCCAGTTAGTAACACAAACCATCCAAAAGCTGGTTTTAATTTATCATTTGGTATTTTCTTACTCAAATACATTCCAATAAAAATTCCAAGTACAGCAAATGTGGTGAAAAGCAATAAAAAATTCCATTGAATAGTTGCGGTAGACACACTTCCTAAAAATCCTAAAAGAGAATTAAAAACAATGATAATTAATGAAGTGGCCACCGCTTTTTTCATAGGTAATTGGGCTGTAAACAACAAAGCTGGAATAATTAAAAATCCGCCACCCACACCAACAAATCCGGTTAACAAGCCTACAAAAACACCTTTTAAAATTAAACTGTTATAATTTATTTCCCTACTTTCATCTTTTACGTCAATTCTTTTTTGAATCATGGAGAACGATGCCAAAATCATCAATACAGAAAACACTAACATAATCAGTAAATCTGTTGAAAGGGTAAAATTGGAAATAGTTAGAAGTTGATCTGGTAATAACGGCACTAAAAATTTTCGCATTAAAAAAACAGCAATTACACTGGGTAAGCCAAAATATAAAGCCGTTTTAAAATCGAGTAATTTGTGTTTGGCCCCATTAATACTTCCCGCTAAGGCAGTAACACCAACCACAAAAAGAGAATAAGTTGTAGCATCGCTTGGCGAGACATGAAATACATATACTAAAATTGGAATGGTAAGAATAGAACCTCCACTGCCAATTAGACCAAGAGAAATACCAATTAAGATACTTAATATAAACCCAATTATTTCCATATAAAAACAGGTTGTTTCAATGCGTCTAAATCCTAAACTAATTTACAAATTTAAGCGGATATAAAACAGAAATTGGTAACAATTGTTACAGAGGTTTTGAATAAGACCACTTCATATAAAAAGCCGTTCTAATAATTACTAGAACGGCTTTTAGTTAATCTTTTACGCCTAATTTGGCTAAAATATCTTCCATTAAACACCATTTGGTGATAGAGGATTGCAATAAATTTGCCCCTACAAAGGCGGTAAACCACAACCAATTTTGGTTGACATAAATGGAAAGTAAAATACTAATTAGTACAAAACTTCCTGCTATGGCTCTGATGATTCTGTTTTTCATAATTTAATTATTTAGAAACCTACAAGGTTGAAAAAACCTTGCAGGTTAGTTTTATTCAATACTTTTATTCTCCCATTTTTTTCTTTCCGTGATGTAGTAAATAATTGGCACTACCAGTAAAGTCAATACCGTAGAAACAATCGCTCCAAATACTAATGAAATCGCTAATCCTTGGAAAATTGGATCGAATAAAATAATTAAGGCACCAATTACAACGGCTCCTGTAGTTAGCAAAATTGGTGTGGTTCTTACCGCTCCGGCTTCAATAATGGCTTGTTTTAATGGAATACCTTCGTTTAATCGTATCTCAATAAAATCGATAAGCAAGACGGAATTTCGTACCATAACTCCGGCTAAAGCAATCATTCCAATGAAAGAAGTTGCCGTGAAATAGGCTCCTAATAACCAGTGTCCGAAAACAATTCCCACTAACGAAAGTGGAATGGCCATCATCATGACAATTGGTGTTTTAAAGTTTTGAAACCAACCTACAATTAGCATATAAATAATTACAATTACGACTCCGAATGCAATTCCTAAATCGCGGAATACTTCTAACGTAATTTGCCATTCTCCATCCCATTTTACGGTAAAATCACTTTCATCTGATGGTTGTTCCATGTACAATTCGTTGACTTTATAACCATTTGGCAATTTCATTTTTTGCAATTCTTCGTTCATTCCTAAAATCGCATATACTGGACTTTCTAATTCACCCGCCATATCAGCCGTTACATAGACTACTCGTTTTTGGTCTTTTCTGTAGATCGTTTTTTGTAAAACATCTTCTTTCACTTTCACCAAATCAGAAACTGGCACTACATTACCTTGACTACCTTTAATTTTCAAATTCTGAATATCTTGAAGCGACGTTTTGTCTTTGTCATCCAAAGAAAGCACTATTCCAACGCTGTTATTTGAATCTTCATCGTACAAGTTTGAAATCGGATATTCTTTTAACATATAGGTTAAATTCCCCACAATTTGTTGTGGTGCGATACCGTTTAACATCGCTTTTTCTTTGTCGACTTCCAATTTATATTCCGTTTGATTGTCTTCTACATACCAATCAATATCCACAATATCAGTCGTTTTTTCTAAAATTCCTTTTACTTGATTGGCTACCTCAATTTGCTGTTTGTAATCTGGTCCATAAATTTCAGCTACTAATGTTGATAAAACAGGTGGTCCTGGCGGCACTTCAATAATTTTCACATTCGCACCATATTTTTTCGCGATTTTTTGCACTTCTGGACGAACCACTTTAGCGATATCGTGACTTTGGAAATCTCTATCTTCTTTATGTAATAAATTCACCTGAATATCAGCCATATTGCTTCCACCACGCAAATCGTAATGACGAACCAAACCATTAAAGGTAATTGGTGCAGACGTTCCAATATAATTTTGATAATTCACTACTTCTGGAACCGTTGTTAAATACTGAGCAATTTCTTGCGTTACAACTGCCGTTCTTTCTAAAGTGGTTCCTTCTGGCATATCGATAACCACTTGGAATTCGTTTTTATTGTCGAAAGGCAACATTTTTACTAAAACCGATTTCG
>MGWJ01000133.1 GCA_001800945.1 Flavobacteria bacterium RIFCSPLOWO2_12_FULL_31_7 | reverse complement strand
TAGTGATGTTACTGTCTTTATTTATAATTTGATTACTAAAAAGTTAATTCAAACTATAGATGCAAGATGTCAAAATACATTTTATGAGTATGATGATTTACATCGATTAAAACTCATAAAAGACCATGATGGAAATATTGTAAAAGAGTTTGACCAACAATTTAAACCTCAAGACTAAACGCCATGATAAAAAAAATAGTATATATAGTAATGTTGTTGCCAATAGTTGCAATGGCGCAAAGTACAGATCAAAACTGGGTAAAAAGTAAAACATATAAAGTACCAACTACAACTTCTATTGCCACGCCAACACCAACGGAAGCAGTTGTTCAAGTAAATTATTATGATGGATTAGGGCAACCAATTCAACAAATAGCACATGCACAATCAAATATGGGTAAAGATATTGTAACTCATATCGAGTACGACGCTTTAGGACGAGTAGAAAAAGAGTTTTTGCCATATGCGAATCAAAGCGCAAGTTTAAATTACAATTCGAGTGCTAATTCGGAAGTTTTTACTTTTTATGATAGTCCAGCTTATGAAAACACCCTAAATCCATTTAGTCAAAAACAATTTGAAGCCTCACCATTAAATCGAGTTTTTAAGCAATCTGCTCCTGGAGAAGTATGGAAAATGTCGTCTGGACATGAAATCAAGTTTGATTATCAAACTAATATCGAAAATGAAGTTAAAAAGTATAAAGCAGTTGCTACATGGAATACCATAAATGGGCTATATGAAATTGTTTTTACAGAAGTTGGTCATTATGCTATTAATGAATTGTATAAGACCATTACTAAATACGAAAACTGGACTTCAGGTAATAATAACACAACACAAGAGTTTAAAAATAAAGAAGGTCAGGTTGTTTTAAAAAGGGCTTTTAATAATAACGTAGCACACGATACTTACTATATCTATGACCAATTTGGTAATTTAACTTATGTAATTCCTCCAGCAGTTAGTGGTACAATAACTCAAACTGTTTTGGATAATATGGGTTATCAATATAAGTACGATTATAGAAACAGGCTTGTAGAGAAAAAACTGCCTGGAAAACAATGGGAATATATAGTATATGACAAACTAGATAGGGTAGTAGCTACTGGACCAGCTTATAATCCTTATGGGACAACAGATGAAAGCGATAAAGGATGGTTGTTAACGAAATATGATAAGTTAAACCGCCCTGTTTATACTGTATGGTACAATGCCTCTGAGGCTAATTCTGCTGATAGAAAAGCATTACAATCAGCATATAATTTAGCAACTACTTATTCGGAAAGTAAAACCACAAGTGTTAATATAATAAATGGAATAAATACTAAATATACTAATACTGTCTATCCGACTACATTTGTATTACTTACAGTAAACTATTATGATAACTATGATTACCCTAATACACCTATTGTTCCAACAACATTGCCAGATAGCGCTTTGCCTATTACTACAAACGTCAAAGGATTGCCAACTGGAAGTTGGGTAAGAGTTTTAGATGTTTCGGGTTCAACCACTAATGAATTGACTTATACTTTCTATGATACCAAATTTAGACCAGTACGTTCTTATTCTAAAAACTATTTAGGTGGTTACACTCAAGTTGATAGTAAATTAGACTGGGCTGGTAAAACAGTATATACGATTACCAAACACAAACGTTTGGATACTAGTATTGAACTGACTACAAAAGATAGGTTTGAGTATTCTGAACAAGACAGATTAATAAAGCATCTTCATAAAATTAATTCATTGCCAGAGCAATTATTAACGTATAATACTTACGATGAGTTAGGGCAACTTATGAGTAAAAAGGTAGGAGGAACAGATGTTACAGGTTCAAATACCTTGCAAAAAGTAGATTACACTTATAATATTCGTGGTTGGTTAAAAGGTATAAATGATATTACTAATTTAGCTCCCTCAACTTCAGAAAATGATTTATTTGCTTTTAAGTTAAGTTATAATAATCCTGAAACAGCTACCCCATTATTTAATGGTAATATATCAGAAACTTTCTGGAGAACAGACAGTGATAACATCAAGCGAAAATATTCTTATCAATATGATAATTTAAATCGCTTATTAGAGTCTAATTATAGTAAACCTGGTAGTTCTACAACTTTAGATAATTACTTAGAAAAACTAACTTATGATAAAAATGGAAATATAAGTACTCTTATTAGAAATGGAGGTTTTGATACAGATGGCTCTTCTCCTGTACAAGAGATTGATAATTTAGTTTATACTTATGATGTTGATAATTTAAATTTATTAAAAAAGGTAGTTGATAATACTACAAGTCCACAAGGATTTAAAGATGGTATAAATATTGATGAGGACTTTAAATACGATTCTAATGGTAATGTGATAATTGATAACAATAAAGGTATTACAGAAATTATTTACAATCATTTAAATTTACCAACTAAAATTACTTTTGGAGTAAATGGATACATTGAGTATATTTACAATTCTGTAGGACAAAAATTGAAGAAAGTAGTGGTGGATTATGCAGGTCAAGGTAGTGTTGTTGATTATTTAGATGGATTTCAATATAAAAACAGTGTTTTACAGTTTTTTCCTACTTCAGAAGGATATGTTAATATTAGTATTGGAAAGGGCGGTGTGTTTAAACCCAATTATGTGTTTAATTATACAGATCATTTAGGGAATGTAAGAATAAGTTATACTGAAGATGAATATAATCTCCCTATGGTTGGTGAGCCAAGAAATTTAGTTATTTTAGAGGAAAATCATTTTTATGCTTTTGGATTAAAACATACTAATTACAACACTGAGGGCTTTGTATATCAAATAGATGGAAATGATAATGTTGTACTAACACCTGTTTCACCAATTTTATTAAGCAGTTACAAGTATAAATACAACGGTAAAGAATTGCAAGAAGAACTAGGGCTTAACATGTATGATTACAGCGCAAGAAATTATGACCCTGCTTTAGGACGTTGGATGAATATTGACCCGTTAGCGGAAACATCAAGAAGATGGTCGCCTTATAATTATTGTTACAATAATCCAATAGTGTTTACCGACCCAGATGGAATGCAAGCTGAAAGATTTGATGGTGTTGAGTATAATAAAAACAGAGGGGGGCATTGGTCAGATGCGGTTAGAGATATAGAAAGTAATAATGAAGATGGTGACCCTAAGAAGAGAGTAAAAATGAAAGCTGCTTCCTCTTATGATTGGACTATAACTGAAAATTCAGAAAAAATGTCTGATGATATGGATTATATAAAGAATGGTGAAGGAGGAACAATGCTAACAAGATATTTTAAGCTTTTGAAAAGAGATTGGGACTATTCTTCTGATGCTGAAAAATTTGATGTTTCTTTAGAAGTTTTATCGGCAGCAGTACCATTTATAAGAATTGTAAAATTTGGAGACAAAGCTCTTAAAATAAGTTCTATAGTGAAAAAAGACAGTAAAATTTTGAAATATGCAAAAGAAACATTTGAAGGAAATGATTTACTTAGAAAGGAGGCTAATGCATTGGTTCAACAAATATCACATGGTAATATGAATCCAGGAATTGGAACAAAAGGTAATATTGGAAGAAATATTTTTGAGGCTCGTTCAAGAGGAGGTGCAAGAGTTTATTTTAGAAAAACATCTGGTGGTATAGAGATTTTGGGTTATTCAAGCAAAGCAAATCAACAAGCTGTTATTAATAGATTATTAGAAGTTTATAAATGAAAGATTTTAAAATAGTTTTTCCGTCAGGATATAGTATAAAAGACACAAATAACGATAATATTGATATAAATGTCATATTTAATAATAAGCAAGTTTTTTTTGCGACTTTTTTTACAGTTAAGAATATTATTACTTTAATGAAAAAAGAGAAAACAGACTATTTTTGGGCAGATTCAATGGTAATTATTGAGAGTATAGAAAAAAAACATTTAAGAAATTCTATCGATTCAATTCTTGAAGAAGGTTCATTTGAGAGTATATTTTCAAAAATTGGAAATATTGAGGATATCTATGGTAGTAACATTAATTATAAAAAAATCATTGATTTTAGTAATGGATTTGAAATAAAATAATTTTTTTTATACAAATCGTAATGTCCCAAATTAGGACATGTCTAATTCACAAACATAAATAACACTAAAACAGTAGCTAGAAAATAATATTTTTTTTAGTTGCTGTTTTTTTATGGAATAAAATTTAGTAAAACAAAAAATTCTAACCGTTGAAAAGTTAGGATTATTGCTTTATTTGAAAAGATTCGTTTTTCCATAAACGCAATGGATTCAAGTTTCATTTTGAAGTAACACTTTTAGTGAAAAAGATTACTTTAATAAGTTTGAAGAATGTTCAGGTAATTCAAAATAGCTTCTTCAAAACATAAGTTTGAAGTCTCAATAAATTATATGAGTAATTCTAAATGGACACTCCTGATTTAATATTCGATTTCTAAAATAATGTAAAATCTTAACTTGGATATGAAAAAGAGAGGTTACAACTCAATAAAAAAATGTTACGACTTTAGTAAGTTAATCCTAAATGGAAAGAACTACTTGAGATTTCATTTCTTTCAGATGAAATGAAAGAGAAGTATTTTAATTTATTGGAAATTAAAACACAAATGTTTAAATAGAAAAATGCGTTGAATAAACTACTTATTCAATACATTTTGTTTTAATAACTAAAAAAATTAATTGATATCGTGACTAATTTTAGAGTAAGTTCGATAATCGTTTAAAGTGTAGCAGATTCTTCCTTTAACAATACATGGGTGTATTTTTACTTTTTTTGCAAATGTTTTTATAACTGTATCATTGTTTTTAAATGAAAGGTTTTTGTTAAATTCTCTCCATTCTATTTCGTCAATTAAGCCATTTTGTGCAAATATATTTGCTTCCTTTTCTTCAGATGAGTTTTTGTATTCTTCCTCCTCATTTTTTATATCAAGGTCAATGAATTCAGCTGTATTATTATTTACTAAATGCTCATAAATATGCCCCAATTCATGAAAAAGGGTAAATGCAAAATTGTCTAAACGATTGTGTCTTAATGTCATTCCAATTGCAGGATTTCCTTCGCTCCAAAAGGACACACCATCAACTGGAGTTTTTTCTCCTTTAGCTTGATACACGAGTTTAATACCATATTCTTGTAATTTCTCATGTACT
>MGWJ01000132.1 GCA_001800945.1 Flavobacteria bacterium RIFCSPLOWO2_12_FULL_31_7 | reverse complement strand
ACATTTTCTGTTGGAGTCGTTCCGAATAATTCAAATTTAACGTCTTTTTCAGCTATATTATTTTCTTTTAAAGTGTCTGAAACTACTTTAATCATTTCTTCTGGTCCACATAAATAAAACTTAGAAAATGTTTTATCTGCGTGTTTGTTTTTGATAACCGTGTTTACTACAGATTTATCAATTCTTCCGAATAATTCGCCTGTAGCGTTCGCTTGACTATAAACAAAATGCACAAAAAAGCGACCTAAATTTTTCAATTGAAGTGCGTGTAATTCGTCATGAAAAATGGTTTCTGCTTCTGTTTTATTTCCATAAACCAACACAAAAGTACTGTTTGGTTCTTCTTCTAAAACGCTTTTCGCGATGGATAAAACGGGCGTAATTCCACTTCCAGCGGCAAAAGCAGCATAACTTTTTTGATGCTCGTGTTTGGCTTCAAAAGTAAATTTTCCTTCTGGAACACTTACTTCTAATAAATCGCCAACAGCTAAATTGTTATTTGCAAATTTTGAAAAGGTTCCGTTTTGAACTTCTTTAACCGCAATACGCATTTCGCTACTTTTTGGAGATGAACAAATAGAATACGCTCTACGAATTTCTTTTCCATCTAAAGTCAATTTAAGTGTAACATACTGTCCTGCAATAAATTGATAAACGGCTTTTAATTCTTCAGGAATATTAAAAACAATAGAAACGGCACTTTTAGTTTCTCTTTTGATTTCTTTTATGGCTAATTTATAAAAATCCATATTTTATATTTTAAGTTGTAAATAAAGCTCTTAATTCGGTTGCATCACTAGGTTTCATTTTTCCGGCTAAAACTAAACTTAATTGTTTTCTCCTTAGTGCGGCATCAAAGCGTTGTTTTTCTAATTCGGTTTGTGGTTCAATGGGTGGAACTGGCATTGGTGTTCCCATTTCGTCCACGGCAACAAACGTATAAATCCCTTCATTGGCTTTTACTTTGATTCCAGATTCTCTGTCCTCAATCCAAACATCAATATAAATTTCCATTGAAGTTGAAAATGTTCTAGATACTTTAGCTTCTACAGTTACTACACTTCCTAATGGAATTGATTTATTGAAAGCAACATGATTGACAGATGCGGTTACACAAATTCTACGCGAATGACGGCGAGCTGTAATACTTGCAGCTCTATCCATACGGGCTAATAATTCACCACCAAAAAGATTATTTAAAGGATTCGTTTCACCTGGTAAAACTAAATCTGTAAGTACAGTAATTGAGTCTGAAGGATATTTGTTTTGCATTGTTTTTTTGCAAAGATACTAACTCCTATAAAAAAATGCATAAAAAAATCCCAAAATTGGGATTCGTTTAGTCGATTAGCAACCAAGCATCAATGCTATCTTTTGCCTTTATTTGTCGTTTTAATTGCTGTGCTTCTTTTAAATTAGAATAGCTTCCGAACGCGACAGGAATTAATCCGTATTTGTTTTTGGTTAAAATATGTGCTTCAAAACCTTGAGAAACCAATTGTTTCATAGCTTTGTTTGCGTTTTGCTCACTTCTGTAAGCACCAGCTACTACATGATATTTCGCGTTTGGTTTTTCTTCTAGAGTTAAATCAACAGCGGCCATAGGATTAGGTAAAACAAAAGTAGCTTCTTGTAATTTTTGATTGACTTTTTCTTGAACCGATTTTTCCACTAAAATGGTTTTCTGATCAATTGTATAGTCGTAATACATTTTATAACCATAAGTTCCAACTGAAGAAAATACTGCAATTGCTGCTGCATATTTCAACCAATTAGTTGTTGGTTTATGTTGAACTATTGGAATTACTGGTGTTTCATCTAAAGTAACTTTTTCTTCTTCTAAAATTTCATTTTCAATTACGGGTTGCGCAATTGAAATGGTTTCTGTTGCGATTGGCCTTGTCGTTTCTCGGATAATTTCAGGAGAATTAAAACCAGATAAACCGAAAGAATCCATTAAATAATTTACAGATGTATTGGGTTTAAACACTAAATTATTTTCAGAATTTGAAAAAATTTCACCAATGTTCTCTAAAGTTAAAACTTCTTTATTTTGCAATTTTTCTAACCAAAAAGTAACTTGTGTTTGAATCTTTGCCAAAGCATTTTCATAGCTAATTTTTTCTTGCAAAGCAATATGATTCGCTAATAAACCGTCATTGGTTTTAATGTTCGAATTGAAAGAAATTACTTTTCTTGGAGGCACAAACGAGTTATGACCTTCCGCAATTTGTGCCGATTGCCATTCGCTTAAAAACGCACCAAAACCAGGAATGCTAACACATTGGTAACGGTACAATAATCCAGAAATGTATTTCTCTATTTTCATAGTAGCAAAATTAAGTATTCAAAGACCAAAACAAAATTTTATCAACAAATTTTATTAACAATTTAGAAATTATTTTGCTTCGATTTGAGTATCAGTTCTAAATTAAGAAAAAATAAATATATTTGCCAGATATATTATACGCCATGTTACATACTGAATTATTACACGCACTCGCACTTTTGAAAGTGGACGGAATTGGTGATGTTGTTGCCAAAAAATTAATTACCCATTGTGGTTCTGCAGAAGCTGTTTTTCAATCTAAGAAAAAAACACTCTTAGCTATTGACGGGGTTGGAGAAATACTCTACAAAAAACTACAAGATCATTCTGTTTTTCAGCTAGCGGAAAACGAACTCCGATATATAGAAAAGGAAAACATTACTGTTTCTTATTATTTAGATGAAACTTATCCCGAACGATTGAAACATTGCATCGATGGACCAGTCATTTTGTTTCAAACCGGAACTATTAATTTAGCAAACCGAAAGCTAATTAATATCGTTGGAACAAGACAAATTACACCTTACGGAACAGAATTTACAAAAAAATTAATTACTGATTTGGCCCCACTAAATCCAGTTATTGTGAGCGGGTTTGCTTATGGTGTGGATATTGTTGCCCATCAAACGGCTATGGAAAATGACTTGCAAACGATTGGAGTTTTAGCCCATGGATTGAACCAGATTTACCCGAAAATGCATCAAAAATACATGTCAAAGATGGAACAAAACGGTGGTTTTATGACGGAGTTTTGGAGTACTTCCAATCCAGATAGAGAAAATTTTATCAAGCGAAACCGTATTGTTGCTGGAATGTGTGAAGCCACAATTGTTATTGAAAGTGCAGAAAAAGGCGGTTCGTTAATTACAGCCAATATCGCTAACGATTATAATCGAGATGTTTTTGCGGTTCCAGGAAGAATTACGGATAAATTTAGTCAAGGTTGTAATAACTTGATTAAAACACAACGCGCTCATTTGTTAAATTCTGCGGCTGATTTGATTTATATTTTAAATTGGGATTTGAATGAAGAAAAAACGGTGAAACCCATTCAAAAGCAATTGTTTGTTTCCTTAACAGAAGAAGAACAAAAAATATACGATTACCTTTTAAGTAAAGAAAAAGAAGTAATGGATATTATTGCTTTAGATTGCGATTTACCTATTTTTAAAATTTCTTCTTTATTGTTGAATATGGAATTGAAAGGCATAATCCGACCTTTGCCAGGGAAGATATTTGAAGCGGTGTAAGT
Organism: Flavobacteria bacterium RIFCSPLOWO2_12_FULL_31_7; assembly: GCA_001800945.1. Taxonomy (GTDB): domain Bacteria; phylum Bacteroidota; class Bacteroidia; order Flavobacteriales; family Flavobacteriaceae; genus Flavobacterium. The sequence goes on along the minus strand of MGWJ01000132.1, from coordinate 13,410 downwards.
TAAAACACAAATTTCACAGATTAGCACGAAACTAATTTGTGAAATTTGTAAAAATCTGTGTTGTAAAATTTTACATAAACCCTAATTTTTCTCTTACTCTTTTTAATACACCATCGGCTACTTTACCAGCTTTGGTTGCGCCTTCGAAAAGTAATTTATCTACTTCTTCTAAGTTGTTGATGTAGTAATTGTATTTTTCTCTTTCGGTTTTAAATTTTTCTGTAATTAAATCGAACAATTCTTGTTTGGCGTGTCCGAAACCGTAATTTCCGGCTAAATATTTGGCTTTTAATTGTGCGATTTGTTCTTCTGAACCTAATAATTTATATAAGCCAAAAACATTACAAGTGTCTGGATTTTTTGGATCTTCTAGAGGTGTACTGTCGGTTTCAATACTTTTAATTTGCTTTAATAAGGCTTTATCGTCTAAGAAAATATTGATAAAGTTATTACGAGATTTACTCATTTTTTGTCCGTCTGTTCCTGGAATCAACATGGTGTCTTCGCTTGTTTTTCCTTCTGGTAATACGAATGTTTCACCCATTTGATGATTAAAACGCGACGCAACATCACGCGTAATTTCTAAATGCTGCATTTGATCTTTTCCAACAGGAACAATTTGTGCATCATATAATAAAATATCGGCTGCCATTAGCATTGGATACGTAAATAATCCAGCGTTTACATCTTCTAATCTGTCGGCTTTATCTTTAAATGAATGGGCTAACGTTAAACGTTGAAATGGAAAAAAGCAACTTAAATACCAAGACAATTCTGCGGTTTGTGGCACGTCTGATTGTCTGTAAAAGGTAACTTTATTTGTATCTAATCCGCAAGCTAACCAAGCGGCTGCTGTGCTGTAAGTGTTTTCTTTAAGTTCGGTTCCGTTTTTAATTTGCGTAATCGAATGTAAATCGGCAATAAATAAAAACGATTCATTGGCAGGATTATTTGCCATTTCGATAGCTGGAATAATTGCTCCTAATAAATTTCCTAAATGTGGTGTTCCTGTACTTTGAACTCCCGTTAATATTTTTGCCATTAGATTACTTGTTTTTGCAAATGTAAGTTTTTATGTAAAAAGAGCCAAGTAAAAAGAGCCAAGTAAAAAGAGCCAAGTAAAAAGAGTTCAGTTAAAAGAAGAACGTGATTTATAACCCCGATTGTAGTGACATCCTGTTATAAATTGCTACTTCAAAAGCAATTTGTAAGAGATATAACGGAAAGCGGGTGGATTTTTGTACTGAAATGTTATATTTGTGTTTCCTAAAAAAAAGAAAATGAAGATTTTACTATATCCACTTTGGTTGCTTTACAGAATTTGGTTTTACATTTTAATGTTGGTGCCAATTTTGGTTTTATTTCCCTTTATTTTGGCGACGATTTTGAGTGAAAAAACGTATCCTTTGTTTTTTAAAATTGCTCGAATTTGGGCGAAAATCATTTTAATAGGAATGGGTTTTAGGTATTCGATTCAAGGTGATGAGATTTTTGAAGACGGGAAAAGTTATATGCTAGTAGCAAATCATACTTCGATGACGGATATTATGTTGATGTTGATTGCGGTGAAAAATCATCCGTTTGTTTTTGTGGGAAAAAAAGAATTGGTAAAAATTCCGATTTTCGGATTCATTTATAAACGCGTTTGTATTTTAGTGGACCGAAGTAGTAGTAAAAGTAGGTATGAAGTTTTTGAACGCGCGCAAAAAAGAATTCAACAAGGTTTAAGTATTTGTATTTTTCCGGAAGGTGGCGTGCCAGACGAAAGTATTTTGTTAGATGAATTTAAAGATGGTGCTTTCCGAATTGCGATTGAACACCAACTACCCATTGTTCCCATGACTTTTTTCGACAATAAAAAACGCTTTTCCTATACTTTTTTTAGTGGAACTCCAGGAAAAATGAGAGCGATAATTCATCCGCCAATTGAAACCAAAGGTAAATTAATGGAAGACAGACATCAGATCAAGGAAGAAGTTAGAAAAATTATTTTAGCGGATTTAGAAAATGACCAAAAATAAAAAAGCGCCATTTGGGTGACGCTTTTTTTAGTTTCAAACTTCAATAAAGTTTTGAAACAACTTAACTACGTTTATATAACTAACTTTAAAATTTATAGCTGATTCCGGTGTTTACACCTACAACATAAGGTGAAAAATCTTCGGCATTTTTACTAAAAGTGTTAATTTGATATTTTAAGGTTGGCTCCACATTTAATTGGAAGTTTTTCATAAAATTATAACTAAAGCCTAAACCTAAGTTACTACTAAAATGCACATTGTTTAAATTAGATGCTTTTCCAATTTGCATGTTTCCATCGTTTCCATTTATAGAAATTACATTTTCTGTTAAAAACAATGTACTCATTCCGCCTCGAATGGCCAAGCTGATTTTTTTATTTAAAATGGCATACGACATTTCTAAAGGAACTTCAATATATTGTGTTCTTTGGTTTAAATTTCCAAGGTTTTGACTGGATTGTAACAGTTGATTTTCGTTGGAATTTTTAGAAACATCTTTTTGGTGTTTTAATACGATATATTTTCCATTAGGATTTCTTTCAATATTTGTATTCGCAATTCTTGATTGGTCTTCAAAACTAGAATAGAACGCGATATTTTGTGTATCGTAATCTAAATTTAAATTACTAACTCCTGTTTTAATTGCGAATCGTTTGTTTAAATGATAGGCAACACCCACTCCAAAACTAGTAGAATTATTAAAAGATTTTTCGTTAGAAGCAAATTCGTTGGAAATTGGTGAACCGCTTTCAAAAGAATTGAAGAAAACAGGCGAAACAAAACTGTTCACAGCCCATTTACTCCATTTCTCTTTTTCATCAGCAACTTTTTTTGTCTCTTTTTCACGAAGCAATTTTTCCATTGGGTTTTCTTCAATTGTAACCGTTGCCAATGTTATAGTATCAATTTTTAGTTCTTCAACTGCAACAAGAGCCGTTGAATTATTGTTTGAATTTCCTAAGCCATTTTCTGCTAAAATACCATTATGGTTGGTGTTATTTTTAGATGTAAGACTAGAAGCATCAAACGAATTTATATCTAAGATTCCAGAATTGGAAGTTTTGTTTTTAGAGCTATTAAAATTACCAATTTCAGCATTTGAAGCTTTGTTTTTAGTAGAATTAAATGTGTGAAAAGAATTTACATCAGTAATTCCAGAATTAGAAGCTTTGTTTTCAACAGAATTAAAATCATTAAATTTAGCATTTGATTTTAAGTTGTTTTTTCCTTTGTTTTTGTTATTTCTATTTGAAGCAATTCCAGAATTAGAACTTTTAAATGATGTTTTATTCTTTTTAAAATTTGTGTTGTTATTTTGTTTTTTATGATTTGAAACAAAACCTGAATTTGATGGGATTGTTTTCGAATTTTGTAAAGTACCAGTATTAAATTTCGAATCTGAAACCTTGTTGGCACTTTCAGTTTGTACTAGTGAATTCGATTTCGATTGGTTTTCTTTGTTTATAGATGATGAATTTGATGAATTTTGCGGGTTGTTAGTCTCTGAAGCATTGAATTTATTTGTTCTAATTGTTGATTTATTAGAATTTGAGTTCGTTTCTGAATTTACAACTGTGTTATTATTTTGGTTTGAATTTATGTTTGAATTGGTATTTTTGAAGTCCGTATCCATGTTAAAAAAAACAATTGACACAATTGACACAAAAGAGGCTGCAATTCCAGCGGTTTTAAACCAAAACGGAATTACTCTTCTTTTTTTCTCTTTCGGTTGTAATTTTTCTTGAATGTTATCCCAAATAAAATCTGGCGGAGTAACTTCAAAATCTTTAAATTTTTCCTGAAAAAGACGTTCTATATTTTTGTTTTCTTTTTTCATTTGTTTATACTATATTTTTCATCGGTAACAAATCAATCGCTTTATAAATTATTGGTTTTGTTTGCACAAGTTTTTAATTTTGCGATTTAATTTTGTTTTTGAAAATGCGGTATTATAATTTTGTATTTTTTCTTTCAAGATCATTTTGGCTCTAGCCAAGTTTGATTTTGAAGTACCATCTGTTATTTCTAACATTTCACTTATTTGTTTGTGTGAAAAACCGTCTACAACATATAAATTAAAAACCAATCGGTATCGGTCTGGTAATTCTTGAATAATTTGTAATAAAAAGTCCATGGTTACGGATTCGTCGTCAATTTCAACCTCTTCCACATTCGGAATATTATCTGTAACCAATTCTAAGAAAGTGCCTTGTTTTCTGTATTGTTGCAACACATAATTAACCACTAATCTTTTGGCCCAACCTTCAAAAGAACCTTCGTTTTTAAATTGTTTTAATTTTTCAAAAATGATTAGAAAACTTTCTTGTAAATTATCTTGCGCTTCTTCATAATTTCTCGAATACTTTAAACTTACCGCAAACAACTTCGGTGCTAATAGCTTGTAAAGTTGTTCTTGTGCTTGAGTATTGTTTTTCTTGCATTCATGTAGAAGGTTTTCAATCATTAGTATGGTTTATTGTATAATAACCTCTCTTTGTAATTCTAAAAATATATTGTTTCCACTGGCATCTTTACCTTGCCAAAATTTAAACGTATACATTCCTGTAGCTGTAGGTTGAAAAACAAAATCTTTTTCAATAACTTCCCCTGTTACGGCTTGGCAATCAGCATTTTCTACTACATAATTTTGTACGCCAATAGTTCTTGTAAAATCATCTTTCTCATAAACAAAGCCATTAAAACCATGGCATGTGGTTGGTCTTGAATATTGAATAGTAATGATATTTTCATCTCCAAAATACAATTCATCTCCAATAATTACATTTTGGATAGGAACTAATTCGTAATTTACATTTGGTTCATCATTCTCTGGGGAACAAGAAACTACCAACAAGAATATTCCAATAAGTGCGGCTATTTTTTTCATTTTATGATTGTTTTTATTTTATAGATGCAAAAATTACAAAAAGGTTGCGTTAAAATCAAAAAAAAATCACCCAAAAGGATGATTTTTAATTTTTTATGCTTCTTGTTCTTTTAGGAAAGCTTTAATTTTAACTTCTAATTCGTCCATTAATTCTGGATTATCCTTAATTAATTGTTTTACAGAATCTCTTCCTTGTCCTAATTTGGTTTCTCCATAACTAAACCAAGAACCACTTTTCTTAATAATTTCAAAGTCAACTGCTAAGTCTAATACTTCTCCAACTTTTGAAACACCTTCACCATACATGATGTCAAATTCACAAGTTCTAAAAGGCGGAGCTACTTTATTTTTTACAATTTTTACTTTAGTTCTGTTTCCAATAACATTATCACCATCTTTAATTTGCGAAGAACGTCTAATATCAATTCTCACAGAAGCATAAAACTTCAAAGCATTTCCTCCAGTAGTAGTTTCTGGACTACCGAACATCACTCCAATTTTATCTCTTAACTGGTTGATGAAAAATACCGTACATTTTGTTTTGTGAATGGTTCCTGTTAATTTTCTTAAGGCTTGCGACATCAAACGAGCGTGTAATCCCATTTTACTATCACCCATATCACCTTCAATTTCACTTTTCGGTGTTAAAGCGGCAACAGAGTCAATTACTACAATATCAACTGCTCCAGAACGGATTAAACTTTCGGCAATTTCTAAAGCTTGTTCTCCATTATCCGGTTGAGAAATAATTAAATTATCAATATCAACACCTAATTTTTCAGCATAAAAACGGTCAAATGCATGTTCTGCATCAATAAAAGCAGCAATTCCTCCCGCTTTTTGAGCTTCTGCTATGGCGTGTAAAGTTAACGTGGTTTTACCAGAAGATTCTGGTCCGTAAATTTCAATAATTCTTCCTTTCGGATATCCATTTACACCTAAAGCAATATCTACACCTAAAGATCCTGATGAAATAGTTTCTACTTCTTCTACTGCAGAATCTCCCATTTTCATTACAGTTCCTTTACCGTAAGTTTTGTCTAATTTGTCTAATGTTAGTTGTAAGGCTTTTAATTTTGCTTCTTTTTCCGTGCTCATAATAATAAATTTTTCGTAAAAATACAGAATTTTTCAATCGGAACAAACATTGTTAATATGTTTTGTGATTTTCTAAAAAATTATAACTTTGCAGCGAATTCTTCCAATTAGAATTCATATAATTATTTCTCACTTAAATGTTTATAGCATGCAACTGTACAACACCTTAAGCGCAGAAGAAAGAGCTAAGTTAATTGATCAATCAGGTCAAAGATTAACGCTTTCTTTTTATGCGTATGCCAAAATTGAAAACCCAACACAATTTAGAAACGACTTATTCTTAAAGTGGAATAAATTAGATGCCTTAGGCCGAATTTATGTTGCTACGGAAGGAATTAATGCGCAAATGTCTGTGCCAGCAGAAAATATTGATGCGTTCAGAGAAACGTTAGAAAAATACGATTTCATGAAAGGCATTCGTTTGAATATTGCAGTGGAACACGACGATCATTCTTTCTTGAAATTAACAATAAAAGTTAGAAATAAAATTGTTGCCGACGGTTTAAATGATGAAACTTTTGATGTAACCAACAAAGGTGTACATTTAAATGCCAGAGAATTCAACGCGATTTTAGAGGATCCAAATACAATTGTAGTTGATTTTAGAAATCACTATGAAAGTGAAGTCGGACATTTTAAAGGCGCGATAACGCCAGATGTGGAAACCTTCCGTGAAAGTTTACCAATTATCAACGAGCAATTAAAAGATTTCAAAGAAGATAAAAATTTAGTGATGTATTGTACTGGTGGAATTCGCTGTGAAAAAGCGTCTGCTTATTACAAACATCAAGGTTTTAAAAACGTTTTTCAATTAGAAGGTGGAATTATTAATTACGCCAAACAAATCAAAGAAGAAGGTTTAGAAAGTAAATTTATTGGAAAAAATTTCGTTTTCGATCACCGTTTAGGAGAAAGAATTACCGATGATATTATTGCACAATGTCACCAATGTGGCGAGCCATGTGATACGCACGTAAATTGTGCCAACGAAGCTTGTCATTTGTTATTTATTCAGTGCGATTCTTGTGCCGAAAAAATGGAAAATTGTTGCTCTACAACTTGTGTAGAAACTATTTATTTATCTTTAGAAGAACAAGAAAAGCTAAGAAAAGGAGTTAAAAATGGCAATATGATTTTTCAAAAAGGGAAATCACCAGCTTTAAAATTTAAACAAAATACAGAAAGAAATATTTTTGAAGAAATCGCACAAAAACCAGCTAAAGTTTCTGCGGTAACTCAAATCAGAAAAAGAAAAATTGCTACAGCCCGAAAGTTATATCTTGGAAAAGGAGAACATTATTTTTCAAAAGCACAAGTGGGCCTTTTCAGCATAGAAAATCAAGAACTTCACATTGGCGATAAAATTGTAATTTCTGGACCAACTACTGGTAATCAGGAATTGGTTTTAGAAAAAATGTTGGTCAATGGGATGGAACAGTCATCTGCAAAATCTGGTGATAAAGTAACTATAGAACTGCCTTTCAGAATTAGATTATCCGATAAATTATTTAAAATTATCAGCTAATGACCTCTTCTGGAAGAATTGAATTAATGGCGCCTGCAGGGAATTTTGAATCTATGCAAGCAGCACTTGATAACGGTTGTGATTCTATTTATTTTGGTGTAGAACAATTAAACATGCGTGCCAGAGCCACGGTAAATTTTATTTTAGATGATTTACCAGAAATTGCTCGTAGATGTAAGGAAAAAAATGTTAGAACCTATCTAACTTTAAATACGATCATTTACGATCATGATTTATCTATCGTAAAAACGCTTTTAACCAAAGCAAAAGAAGCTGGAATTACAGCAGTTATAGCCTCAGACCAAGCGGTTATTATGTCGGCAAGAACCATTGGTATGGAAGTACATATTTCTACCCAATTGAATGTGACTAATATCGAAACTGTAAAATTTTATGCGATGTTTGCCGATACAATTGTATTGTCTCGTGAATTGAGTTTACGTCAAGTCAAAAAAATCACCGACGAAATTGAAAAAGAGCAAGTTAAAGGACCAAGTGGGAATTTAGTTGAAATTGAAATTTTTGGTCACGGTGCCTTATGTATGGCGGTTTCAGGGAAATGTTATTTGAGTTTACATTCTCATAATTCATCAGCCAATCGTGGAGCTTGTAAACAAAATTGCCGAAAAAAGTATACGGTTATCGACCAAGAATCTGGTTTTGAAATTGAAGTGGATAACGAATATTTAATGTCGCCAAAAGATTTATGCACGTTAGATTTCTTAGATCAAGTTATCGATTCTGGGATCAAAGTGCTAAAAATTGAAGGTCGAGGAAGAGCAGCAGATTATGTGGCTACAGTTATCAAAACCTATCGCGAAGCTATTGATTCGTATTACGAAGGAACTTTTACCAAAGAAAAAATTGATATTTGGATGCAAACTTTAGCTACGGTTTACAATCGTGGGTTTTGGAGTGGGTATTACCTAGGTCAAAAATTAGGGGAATGGTCTGACAATCCGGGTTCAAATGCTACTCAAAAAAAGGTATATGTTGGAAAAGGAATGCATTATTTCCAAAAATCGAATATTGCCGAATTTAAAATCGAAGCTTACGACATTAAAATTGGAGATAAAATTTTAATTACAGGTCCAAGTACTGGTGCGCAAGAATTAGTTTTAGAAGAAATGTTTGTCAATGATGTTACTTCTGAAAAAGCAACCAAAGGCGACAGTTGTACATTAAAAGTGCCTTTCAGAATTCGTTTATCAGACAAAATGTATAAAATTGTAGAAAACTAATGGTCGTTATCACACTTCAACGAGATAAATGTATTGGTTGTAATTATTGTGTAGAAATGGCTCCAGCACAATTTCAAATGTCTAAAAAAGATGGAAAATCGGTATTGATAAAAGCCACAAACGCCAAAGGGTTTCACACATTAAAATCACCCGATTATGCTATTTTAGAAGCATGCGAATTAGCTGAAAAAGCTTGCCCTGTTGGTATTATTACTGTGAAAGTCACCTAAATGAATATAGAAATTCAATAAAATTTAACCTGCTTCATATAGCAGGTTTTTTTATAGTAAAATCTTAATTTCATAGTAAGCTAAAAAATGCTATCTTTACCCTCAAAACTAATTTTGCAAAGTATTCCGATGAAACGGAAGATCAATATATAGATTTATGGCATGTACAAGTTGTTCAACCGCTGATGGAAGTTCTCCAAAAGGGTGTAAAAATAATGGGACTTGCGGCACCGATAGCTGCAACAAATTAACCGTTTTCGATTGGTTAGCTAACATGACTTTACCTGGCGGACAAGCGCCTTTTGATTGTGTGGAAGTGCGTTTCAAAAACGGAAGAAAAGAATTTTTTAGAAATACCGAAAAATTAACTTTAAGCATTGGCGATATTGTGGCTACAGAAGCTCAATCGGGTCATGATGTAGGTTTGGTGTCTTTAACAGGCGAATTAGTTCGTGTTCAAATGAACAAGAAAAATGTGAAAGACAACGCGGAAGTTCCTAAAATTTACAGAAAAGCCTCTCAAAAAGATATCGATATTTGGCATGGTGTTCGAAACAAAGAAGAAGCGATTCAGGTTCGAGCTCGTGAAATTGCCATTGCTTTAAAATTAGAAATGAAAATTTCGGATATCGAATTTCAAGGAGACGGTTCTAAAGCTACGTTTTATTATACAGCAAGCGATCGTGTCGATTTTCGTCAGTTAATTAAAGAATATGCGGGCGAATTTAAAATCCGTGTAGAAATGAAACAAGTTGGTTTCCGTCAAGAAGCAGCACGTTTAGGAGGAATTGGTTCTTGCGGACGAGAATTATGCTGTTCTTCTTGGTTAACCGATTTTAGAAGCGTAAATACTTCCGCAGCGCGTTACCAACAATTATCTTTAAATCCACAAAAATTAGCTGGGCAATGCGGTAAACTAAAATGTTGTTTAAATTACGAATTAGACACGTATTTAGATGCCTTAAAAGGGTTACCGGATATGGATACGAAATTGCATACAGAAAAAGGAGATGCATATTGCCAAAAAATAGATATTTTCAAAAATTTAATGTGGTTTTCTTACGCGAACGCGCCAGCGCATTGGCATACCATCAAAGCAGAAAAAGTTAAGGAAATCGTAGTCTTAAATAAACAAGGTAAAAAAATTGCGCAGTTGGAAGATTATGTGGAAGATGTTTCTACTGTAAATATTGAGAAAAAATTCGAAAATGTGGTCGGTCAAGATAGTTTAACACGATTTGATCAACCGAAGAAAAAATCGAACAATAATAATAAAAGAAAAAAGAAACCGTTTAAGAAAAATGAACAATAAGTTTTTTAAAATACTAAGTTTTGTCTTGCTTTTTACCATAGTTTCTTGTGATAAAAATCAGGTTTTTGACGAATATAAAGAATTTGACGGTACTTGGAAGAAAAACAAGAAGGCGACTTTCACTTTCGAACAAAAAGATACCACAGGTGTTTATAATTTGTTTTTAAATGTGAGAAACAATAACGAGTATCCTTATAATAATTTATTTTTAATTGTATCGTTAAATCAACCTGGCGGAAAAGTTTTAGTGGATACATTAGAATACCAAATGGCTAATCCAGATGGAACTTTAATGGGAACAGGTTTCTCAGATATTAAAGAAAGTAAACTTTGGTATAAAGAAAATTACAGTTTCGAAAAAGCAGGAAAATATACTTTAGAGGTGGAACACGCTGTAAGACAAACTGGAAAAGTACAAGGTGTTCAGGATTTAGCAGGGATTACAGAATTAGGATTAAGAATTGAAAAGAGAAAATAAATAAAGAATATGGCAACTACCAAAACCCAAGTCAATTATTCAGATTACGTTAGAAAATTTTGGAAATTATTCTGCTACACTTTTGGTGGCGTATTATTGTTTTTTCTTTTAGCCTCGTGGGGATTTTTTGGAAAAATGCCATCGTTTGATGAATTAGAAAATCCCGATACGAATATCGCCACAGAAATTATTTCTTCAGACGGTGTAACTTTAGGAAAATTTTACAAAGAAAATAGAACTCCAGTTAAATATCAAGATTTACCAAAACATTTAGTAGATGCTTTAGTCGCTACAGAAGATGAGCGTTTTTATGAACATTCTGGAGTAGATGCAAGAGGAACTTTACGTGCCATTTCAAGTTTAGGAAGAAGCGGTGGAGCGAGTACCATTACCCAACAGTTAGCTAAAAACTTATTTCATGGTGAAGGTTCAAAGTTCTTACCATTTCGTATCATTCAAAAATGTAAAGAATGGATTATCGCTACGAAATTAGAAAGACAATATACCAAACAAGAAATTATCGCCTTATACTTAAATAAAGTAGATTTCGTAAATAGTGCTGTTGGAATTCGTTCGGCTTCTAAAATTTATATGAATAAAGAACCAAAAGACTTAACTATTGAAGAAAGTGCATTGTTTGTAGGAATGTTAAAAAACCCAGCGCTATTCAATCCAACAAAAGAAAAAAGAAAAGAGAAAGTACTTGATAGAAGAAATACGGTTTTAAATCAAATGGTAAAAAACAAGTATTTATCACAATCAAAAGCAGAACAATTAAAGAAACTTCCAGTTAAAATAAATTTCAAACCTGAAAGTCACGCCGAAGGAACGGCTACTTATTTTAGAGAATACCTACGAGAACAATTAAAACCTATCATCAAAAAAATTGAAGATGAAAAAGGAGAAGAAATTGATTTGTATACTGCTGGTTTAAAAATTTATACAACTTTAGATTCGCGCATGCAACAATATGCAGAAGAAGCTGTTGAAGAACATTTATCGAATTTACAACCTGAATTCAATCGTCGTCAGAAAAATAATCCAACGGCACCGTTCTTAGATATTACGCCAGAGGAAACTCAGAAAATCATGAATCAAGCCATGAAAAATTCAGAGAGATGGCGCATTATGAGTATCAACGGAAAATCGGATGCAGAAATTAAACAATCTTTTGAAGTGCCTGCCAAAATGAAAATCTTCACTTGGAAAGGCGAAAGAGATACCATCATGAAACCTATCGATTCTATTTTGTATTATAAGCATTTCCTTCAAACCGGAATGATGGCCATGGAACCTCAAACCGGTCATGTGAAAGCTTGGGTGGGTGGAATCAATTATAAATATTTCCAATACGATCACGTAGGTCAAGGAGCACGTCAAGTGGGTTCTACTTTTAAACCTTTCGTCTACGCAACTGCGATTGACAGATTAGGAAAGTCGCCTTGTGATATGATTATGGATTCGCCATTTACGATTTTAAAAGGAGATAATAACGATAAAGATTGGACACCAAATAATTCGGATGGAAAATTCCGCGGATTGGTTTCGATGAAAAAAGCATTAGCCAACTCAATTAACACGGTTTCTGCTCGTTTAATTCACGAAGTAGGTGCGCCAGCCGTTGTGGAAATGACTAAAAATTTAGGGGTTACTTCAAACATTCCAAATCGTCCAGCTATTGCTTTAGGAGCAGTAGAAATTACTGTGGAAGAAATGGTGGCGGCTTTTAGTACTTTTGCTAATGAAGGTGTATATATCAAACCAGAAATTATTACTAAAATTGAAGATAAAAACGGTGTAGTTATTTATCAACCTGTTCCAGAATCTCATGATGTAGTAAATAAAGATGTTGCCTATTCAATTATTAAATTAATGGAAGGTGTTACCGAATCAGGTACAGGTTCTCGTTTACGTTGGGCGGCTTCAGCACCATCTAACTTCTTAACAGGCGTGCCATATAATATCAAAGGACCAGTTGCTGGAAAAACAGGAACTTCTCAAAACAATTCAGATGGTTGGTTTATAGGTATGGTACCTAATTTAGCCGCCGGAGTTTGGGTAGGTAATGAAGACCGTTCTGCGCATTTTGAAAGTACCAATATGGGTCAAGGTGCCACAACCGCACTACCTATTTACGGAATTTTTATGCGAAAATGTTTAGCAGATACTTCTTTAAATATTTCTCAACAACCTTTTAAACGACCAGCTAATATGTCTATAAAAGTGGATTGCGGACCAGAACCAAGAACAGTTGTTGATTCAACAGCTACAGATTCAACAGCCGCTCCAATTGATGCTCAACCAGATACTGAAAGTATAGACGGACTATAATTTATATTATGATTTCAAGAAAAGTAAACAACGTACAAGAAGCGCTTGAAGGAATTCAAGACGGACAAACTATTATGCTAGGAGGTTTCGGACTTTGTGGCATTCCAGAAAACAGTATTGCAGAATTAGTTCAAAAAAATGTAACTGATTTAACTTGTATTTCAAACAATGCAGGTGTGGACGATTTTGGTTTAGGATTACTATTGCAAAAACGCCAAATTAAGAAAATGATTTCTTCTTATGTAGGTGAAAATGCCGAATTCGAACGTCAAATGCTTTCGGGAGAA
>MGWJ01000131.1 GCA_001800945.1 Flavobacteria bacterium RIFCSPLOWO2_12_FULL_31_7 | reverse complement strand
GAAGAACTTAAGAAAATTACAGATAAGGAAATTCAAATCAACATTTTCGAAATCAAAAGACCTGAATTAGATGCTTACTTAGTTGGTAACTCTATCGCTCGTCAAATCGAAAGTCGTATTTCTTACAGAAGAGCTATCAAGATGGCTATCGCAGCAGCAATGAGAATGAATGCAGAAGGAATTAAGGTTCTTATTTCTGGTCGTTTAAATGGTGCAGAGATGGCTCGTTCAGAAGGCTTCAAAGAAGGAAGAATTCCATTATCAACTTTCAGAGCAGACATTGATTATGCATTATCTGAAGCTCACACTACTTATGGTAGAATGGGAATCAAGGTATGGATAATGAAGGGTGAAGTTTATGGTAAAAGAGATCTTTCTCCTTTAGTAGGTATGGACAAAAAAGGTCCTAAATCAACTGAAAGAGGTGGTTTTGATTCAAAAGGAAAAGGCGGTAAACCAGCTCCACGCAAAAGAAAGTAATTTTTTAAATAAAAGACAAAATGTTACAACCTAAAAGAACAAAATATCGTAAGGTACAAAAGGGAAGAATGAAAGGTAACTCTCAAAGAGGGCACATCCTTTCAAACGGAATGTTTGGAATTAAATCTTTAGATTCTTCTTTTATCACGTCACGTCAAATTGAAGCATCTCGTATTGCTGCAACACGTTTCATGAAAAGAGAGGGTCAATTATGGATTAAAATATTTCCAGACAAGCCTATTACAAAAAAACCACTTGAGGTACGTATGGGTAAAGGAAAAGGGGCAGTCGAATATTGGGCTGCTGTTGTAAAACCAGGAAAAATTATGTTTGAAGTAGGTGGAGTGCCTATCTCGGTAGCTAAAGAGGCTTTACGTCTTGCAGCACAAAAACTTCCTGTAAAAACTAAGTTTATCGTTGCTAGAGATTTCGAAGCATAATAAAAATTAATTATGAAACAATCTGAAATAAATAATCTATCTACAGCTGACTTACAAGCAAGACTTGTTCAGGTGAAGAAAACGTATAACGACCTTAAAATGGCTCATGCTATTTCTCCAATCGAGAATCCGCTTCAATTGAGAACATTAAGAAGATCAGTAGCAAGAATTGCAACTGAAATTACTAAAAGAGAGTTACAATAATTGTATTCTGCTGAAAGATGGAAAAAAGAAATTTAAGAAAAGAAAGAGTTGGTGTTGTTACTAGTAACAAAATGGAGAAATCTATCGTTGTTTCTGAAACAAAAAGAGTAAAACACCCTATGTATGGTAAGTTCGTGTTGAAAACTAAGAAATATGTTGCACACGACGAAACAAACAACTGCAATATTGGTGATACAGTAAGAATTAGCGAAACGCGTCCTTTAAGTAAAACTAAATGTTGGAGATTAGTTGAAATCATTGAAAGAGCTAAGTAATTATGGTACAACAAGAATCAAGATTAAAAGTAGCAGATAACACGGGAGCAAAAGAAGTTTTAACTATCCGTGTTCTAGGTGGAACGAAACGTCGTTACGCATCTGTAGGTGATAAAATTGTAGTTTCAATCAAAGATGCAGCTCCTAACAGTAATGTTAAAAAAGGATCTGTTTCAACTGCAGTTGTAATACGTACCAAAAAAGAAGTGAGAAGAGCCGATGGTTCATACATTAGATTTGATGACAACGCATGTGTGTTATTAAATGCAGGTGGTGAAATGAGAGGAACTCGTGTTTTTGGTCCAGTAGCTAGAGAACTTCGTGAAAAACAATTCATGAAAATTGTATCATTAGCACCTGAGGTGCTTTAATTCTCAAAGAAATGATGAAAATTAAAATAAAATCAGGAGACCTAGTAAGAGTTAATGCTGGTGATCATAAAGGACAAGAAGGTAAAGTTTTACGTGTAATTCGCGATAAAAACAAAGCTATTGTGGAAGGTTTAAACATGGTTTCAAAACATACGAAACCAAGTGCAAAAAGCCCACAAGGTGGAATCGTGAAGAAAGAAGCTCCAATTCATATTTCTAACTTAGCGTTAGTTGACTCTAAAACAAAAGAGACTTCTAAAGTAGGTTTTAGAATGGATGGAGAAACAAAAGTAAGATTTTCAAAAAAATCTAATCAAGTTATATAGTTATGGGATACATACCAAGACTAAAGGAGGAATATAAAAGCAGAATAGTTGCTGCTTTGAAAGAAGAATTTGGTTACAAGAATGTAATGCAAGTTCCAAAATTGGAAAAAATTGTTATTAGCCGTGGTGTTGGTGCTGCTGTGTCTGACAAAAAATTAGTAGATTACGCTGTTGAAGAGTTAACTAAAATTACTGGTCAAAAAGCTGTAGCTACAATTTCTAAGAAAGACGTTGCTTCATTCAAACTAAGAAAAGGTATGCCAATTGGTGCTAAAGTAACTTTGCGTGGAGAAAGAATGTATGAGTTTTTAGATAGACTTATCACTTCATCTTTACCACGTGTAAGAGATTTTGGTGGAATTAAATCTACTGGATTTGATGGAAGAGGTAATTATAACTTAGGTGTACTTGAGCAAATCATTTTCCCAGAAATTGATATTGATAAAGTAAACAAAATTTCAGGGATGGATATTACTTTTGTTACATCTGCTGAAACAGATAAAGAAGCAAAATCATTATTAACTGAATTAGGTTTACCTTTCAAAAAGAACTAAGTTATGGCTAAAGAATCAATGAAAGCCCGTGAGGTTAAAAGACAAGCTGTTGTAGATAAGTATGCTGAAAAAAGAAAGGCTTTGAAAAAAGCTGGAGATTATGAAGCATTGCAAAAATTACCTAAAAACGCTTCTCCAATTCGTTTACACAATCGTTGTAAATTAACTGGTAGACCTAGAGGTTACATGCGTCAATTTGGTCTTTCACGTGTTACATTCCGTGAAATGGCTAATCAAGGGTTAATCCCAGGAGTTAAAAAAGCTTCTTGGTAATCTCGTAAAAGTTTATTACTTTTGCAAACCAAAAATAATTTTTAATTGATTAAAGGTTCAGGAAGCGAGTGCTTCCTGAAAACCGTAATCGCAAATTTATACATATGTATACAGATCCAATTGCAGATTTTCTTACAAGAATTAGAAATGCAGCGAGAGTAAATCACAAAGTGGTTGAAATTCCAGCTTCTAACTTGAAAAAAGAAATCACAAAGATTTTATTCGATCAAGGATATATCTTAAGTTACAAATTTGAAGATTCTACTGTTCAAGGTACAATCAAAATCGCTTTAAAGTATGATAAAGATACTAAAGAGTCAGTAATTAAAGATATCCAAAGAATTAGTAAACCAGGTTTACGTAAGTACGCAAGTTCTACAAACATTCCAAGAATTTTAAATGGTTTAGGTATTGCTATCGTGTCAACTTCTAAAGGAGTTATGACTGGTAAAATGGCTAAACAATTAAATGTTGGTGGTGAAGTAATTTGTTACGTATACTAATTTTAAAGACCATATAAGATGTCAAGAATAGGTAAAAATCCAATTGCAATTCCAGCAGGAGTAACTGTAGAAGTGAAAGACGCTGTAGTTACAGTAAAAGGAAAATTAGGCGAGCTTACTCAGGAATACTCTGATGTATCAATCAAAATTGAAGATAACAATGTTATCGTTGAACGTGCAACAGATCAAAAAAATGAGCGAGCGAAACACGGATTATATCGTTCGTTAATCAATAATATGATTACGGGTGTAGCGGAAGGTTTCACAAAACAATTAGAATTAGTTGGAGTAGGATATAGAGCTTCAAATCAAGGGCAAAAATTAGATTTAGCTTTAGGTTTTTCGCATAATATCGTACTAGAAGTAGTTCCTGAGGTTAGTGTTGAAACTATTTCGGAAAAAGGTAAAAATCCGATAGTGAAATTAACTTCATTTGACAAACAATTATTAGGACAGGTTGCTGCTAAAATCAGAGCTTTCCGTAAACCTGAGCCGTACAAAGGAAAAGGTGTTAAGTTTGTTGGTGAGGAAGTAAGAAGAAAAGCAGGTAAATCAGCTTAAAATATAAAGTTATGTCATTAACAAAATCTGAAAGAAGACAAAGAATACAGTTCAGAATCAGAAAGACTGTAAGCGGAACTGCTGCTCAACCTAGACTTTCTGTTTTTAGAAGTAATAAAGAAATCTATGCGCAAATCATAGATGACGTAAACGGTGTGACTATAGTTTCTGCTTCATCGAGAGATAAAGGAGTTGCTACAGGTACTAAAATCGAAACTGCAAATGCAGTAGGTAAATTGATCGCGGAAAAAGCAATTAAAGCTGGTGTTTCAACTATCACTTTTGATAGAGGTGGAAACTTATACCATGGACGTGTAAAATCGTTGGCTGAAGGAGCTAGAGAAGCGGGACTTAAATTCTAAGGTATGTATCAAAATTATAAAAACGTAGAATTAGTGAAACCAGCTGGTCTTGAATTAAAAGATCGTTTGGTGAGTGTTAATCGTGTTACTAAAGTTACTAAAGGTGGTAGAGCTTTTGGTTTTTCTGCTATTGTTGTAGTTGGAGATGAAAACGGAGTAGTAGGTCACGGTTTAGGGAAATCTAAAGATGTTTCTGAAGCAATTGCGAAAGCAGTGGAAGATGCTAAGAAAAATTTAGTAAAAATTCCTTTAAGTGGACAATCTGTTCCTCATGAGCAAAAAGGTAAATTTGGTGGTGCTAGAGTATTCTTAATGCCAGCTTCACACGGTACCGGAGTTATCGCTGGTGGTGCTGTACGTGCGGTATTAGAATCAGTTGGTGTACATGATGTATTATCTAAATCTCAAGGATCATCAAATCCTCACAACGTAGTTAAAGCAACTTTTGATGCTTTATTACAAATGAGAAGTGCTCTTACTGTTGCAAAACAAAGAGGTGTTTCTTTAGATAAAGTATTTAAAGGATAAATCAAGGAGATATGACGAAAATATTAGTAAAACAAGTTAGAAGTAAAATCAACTGTCCTCTAGACCAAAAAAGAACATTAATTGCTCTTGGTATTAGAAAAATGGGTCAAGTTGTTGAGCACGATGCAAGTCCTGCTGTCCTTGGAATGGTAAATAAAGTTAAACACTTAGTTTCTGTTGAAGAAACTAAATAACAATATACATGTTATGAATTTAAGTAACTTACAACCAGCAGAAGGTTCTGTTCACAACCAAAACAAAAGAGTCGGTAGAGGTGAAGGTTCTGGTAAAGGTGGTACTTCGACAAGAGGTCACAAAGGAGCTAAATCACGTTCTGGTTATTCAAAGAAAATTGGTTTTGAAGGAGGTCAAATGCCTTTACAAAGAAGAGTACCAAAATTTGGTTTCAAAAACATCAATAGAGTAGAATATCAAGGTATTAATCTTGATACATTACAAGGTTTAGTAGAAAATGGAGTTATCTCTGAAACTGTAGATTTTACAGTATTTGTTGATACACGTTTGGCTACAAAAAATAGCTTAGTAAAGATTTTAGGAAGAGGTGAGCTAAAAGCAAAATTAAAAGTTAGTGCTCACAAATTTACTGCTACTGCAAAAGCTGCTATCGAAGCTGCTGGAGGAGAAGTGGTAATTCTTTAATCATCATCACTATGAAGAAATTTATAGAATCATTTATCAATGTTTGGAAAATAGAAGAGCTAAAAAATAAAATTTTAGTGACTCTTGGAATTTTACTTGTGTACCGTTTTGGTTCACAAGTAACATTACCAGGTATTGATTCAACTAAATTGCAAAGTTTATCTAATCAGACTGAAGGTGGTATTGGTTGGTTAATTAATGTGTTTACAGGTGGTGCTTTTTCGGAAGCTTCAATCTTCGCATTAGGTATCATGCCGTACATCTCTGCATCAATTGTAGTTCAATTAATGGGAATCGCTATTCCTTATTTACAGAAATTACAAAAAGATGGTGAAAGTGGTAGAAAAACTATTAACCAAATTACACGTTGGTTAACTATTGCAATTACATTGGTTCAAGGCCCAGGTTATATTTTTAATTTAAAACAAACCTTACCTGCTGAAGCATTTGTAAATCCTGATTTCTTTACTTTCTTCCCTTTATTCGGGTCAGTATTAATCATCGTTTCGGGAACTATTTTCGCAATGTGGTTAGGAGAAAGAATTACAGAAAAAGGAATTGGTAACGGAATATCATTATTAATTATGGTTGGAATCTTAGCCAGAATGCCAGAAGCATTCATGCAAGAATTTGCATCAGCAATTACAAATGGTGGGCCAATGAAAATCATTATCGAAATAATTATTTGGTTATTAGTAATTATAGCTACAATATTATTAGTAATGGCTTTGAGAAAAGTTCAGGTTCAATACGCAAGAAGATCAGTTTCTGGTGATTTTGAATCGGATTCAATGGATGATAATAGACAATTTATCCCATTAAAGTTAAATTCTGCAGGTGTTATGCCAATTATTTTTGCGCAAGCAATTATGTTTATACCTGCTGCACTAGCTGGATTATCTAAGTCTGACACGGCTTTAAGCATTTCAAATATGTTTAAAGATCCATTTGGTTTAGTATATAATGTAGTTTTTGCTTTATTAATTGTAATTTTTACGTATTTTTACACCGCCATTACGGTACCAACAAATAAAATGGCAGACGATTTAAAGAGAAGTGGTGGTTTCATTCCGGGTATTAAGCCAGGTGCAGAAACAGGCGATTTCTTAGATAAGTTGATGTCTTTAATTACCTTCCCAGGTTCATTATTCTTAGCTTTAATTGCAGTGTTCCCTGCGGTTATTCATGGTTTATTAGACGTTCAGGGGGCATGGGCATATTTTTATGGAGGTACTTCGTTAATTATTATGGTCGGAGTTGCAATCGATACGATTCAACAAATCAATTCATATTTGTTAAACAAACATTATGACGGTTTAATGAAGAGTGGTAAAAATAGAAAAGCTGTAGCTTAATTAATTATGGCAAAACAATCAGCAATAGAACAAGACGGAAGCATTGTAGAAGCATTATCTAATGCAATGTTTCGAGTTGAATTAGAAAACGGACACGTTGTAATTGCTCATATCTCAGGTAAAATGCGTATGCATTATATTAAGTTGTTACCAGGAGACAAGGTTAAACTTGAAATGAGTCCTTACGATTTGTCAAAAGCTAGAATCACTTATAGATACTAAAGGCTAATTATATGAAAGTAAGAGCATCAGTTAAAAAAAGAAGCGCAGAATGTATTATCGTGCGTAGAAAAGGTAGATTATACGTTATTAACAAAAAGAATCCTAGATTTAAACAAAGACAAGGATAATTATGGCAAGAATAGCAGGGGTTGATATCCCAAAAAACAAAAGAGGAGTTATCGCTTTAACATACATTTTTGGTATGGGTAGAAGTAGAGCTATTGAGGTTTTAGAAAAAGCCAAAGTAAGCCAAGATAAAAAAGTACTTGATTGGAATGATGACGAGATCGGAGCAATTCGTGAAGCAGTTTCATCATTTAAAATCGAAGGTGAATTACGTTCTGAAATTACATTAAACATCAAACGTTTAATGGATATTGGATGTCAAAGAGGAATCCGTCATAGAGCTGGATTGCCTTTAAGAGGTCAAAGAACGAAAAACAACTCGAGAACAAGAAAAGGTAAAAGAAAAACTGTTGCTAACAAGAAAAAAGCAACTAAATAGTAAATAATATGGCTAAGGCAACTGCAAAAAAACGTAAAGTTATCGTTGAGTCTTCTGGAGAAGCACATATTAGCGCTACTTTTAACAACATCATCATTTCGTTAACAAACAAAAAAGGTGAAGTTATTTCTTGGTCATCAGCTGGTAAAATGGGTTTCAGAGGTTCTAAAAAGAACACTCCGTACGCTGCCCAAATGGCTGCTGAAGATTGTGGAAAAGTAGCTCTTGAAGCTGGACTTAAAAAAGTAAAAGTTTACGTAAAAGGTCCAGGGAACGGTAGAGAATCTGCTATCAGATCTATCCATAACAGTGGAATTGAAGTAACTGAAATTATCGATGTTACTCCAATGCCTCACAATGGATGTCGTCCTCCAAAAAGAAGAAGAGTATAACAATTAGTATAAAACAAAGGTAGGAATTTAGATTATCGAAGGAAAGACCTTAATTCATAATCCCTACCTTAAATTAAAATTTGTAAAATGGCAAGATATACTGGTCCAAAAACAAGAATCGCCCGTAAATTCGGAGAAGCGATTTTCGGAGAAGATAAAGCTTTCGAAAGAAGAAATTATCCTCCAGGTCAACATGGTTTGGCTAAAAGAAGAGGTAAAAAATCTGAATATGCTGTCCAATTAATGGAAAAGCAAAAAGCGAAATATACTTACGGTATTTTAGAGCGTCAATTCAGAAATTTATTTGAAAAAGCATCTGCTGCATCAGGTGTAACAGGTGAAATCTTGTTACAATTATGTGAAGCTCGTTTAGACAATGTAGTTTACAGAATGGGAATTGCTCCTACTCGTAGAGGTGCTCGTCAAATCGTTTCTCACAGACATATCACAGTAAATGGTGAATTGGTAAATGTACCTTCTTACCACTTAAAAGCTGGTGATATTGTAGCTGTTCGTGAAAAATCTAAATCTCTTGAAGCTATCGAACGTTCTTTAGCTAACAACTCTTCTGTATATGAGTGGATTACTTTTAACAACGATACTAAACAAGGTACGTTTGTAACTGTTCCTCAAAGACTTCAGATACCAGAAAATATTAAAGAGCAACTAATCGTAGAGTTGTATAACAAATAATAATTGACATTAGTCGAAGATATGGCAATATTTAATTTTCAAAAGCCCGATAAAGTTATAATGATCGATTCTACCGATTTTGAAGGTAAATTCGAATTTAGACCTTTAGAACCTGGTTATGGTTTAACAGTTGGAAACGCTTTAAGAAGAGTTCTTCTTTCTGCATTGGAAGGTTTTGCTATTACATCTGTAAGAATTGAAGGCGTTGAACATGAATTTTCAACAATTTCTGGTGTAGTAGAAGATGTAACTGAAATTATCTTAAATCTTAAACAAGTACGTTTCAAACGTCAAATTGAAGATATTGATAATGAATCAGTTTCTATCTCACTTTCTGGTAAAGATCAAATTACAGCTGGTGATTTCCAAAAATTTATTTCTGGATTTCAAGTTTTAAACCCAGACTTAGTAATTTGTAACTTAGATAGCAAAACAACTATCAATATGGAACTTTCTATCGAAAAAGGTAGAGGGTATGTTCCTGCTGAAGAAAATAAAAAACCAAATGCTCCTATTGGAACAATTTTTACAGACTCAATTTATACACCTGTGAAAAATGTGAAGTATTCTATCGAAAACTTCCGTGTTGAACAAAAAACAGATTACGAGAAATTAGTTTTCGAAATCAAAACTGATGGTTCAATTAATCCAAAAGATGCATTAACAGAAGCTGCTAAAACGTTGATTCACCATTTTATGTTGTTTTCTGACGAAAGAATCACTCTTGAGGCTGATGAAATTGCTCAAACTGAGTCTTATGATGAGGAATCATTACATATGAGACAACTATTGAAAACTAAATTAGTTGATATGGACTTGTCAGTTAGAGCGTTAAATTGCTTAAAAGCGGCTGAAGTTGATACATTAGGAGACTTAGTTTCTTTCAACAAAAACGACTTAATGAAGTTCCGTAACTTCGGTAAAAAATCATTAACTGAATTAGATGAGTTAGTGGCGAATAAAAACCTTACTTTCGGAATGGATTTAGCAAAATACAAGTTAGATAAAGAGTAATTGCTTCATATTTTGCTCTCCATAGCGGATTGACGCAAGATGAAGTCTAAAATAAAATGTCATGAGACACGGAAAAAAATTCAATCATTTAAGTAGACAAACAGGTCATAGAAAAGCAATGCTTGCTAACATGGCATGTTCACTTATTGAACACAAACGTATCAATACAACTGTTGCTAAAGCAAAAGCTTTAAAACAATTTATTGAGCCGCTTGTAACAAAATCAAAAGAAGACACAACCCACAACAGACGTATTTGTTTTTCTTATTTAAGAAGTAAGTATGCTGTAACTGAATTGTTCAGAACAGTAGCTGATAAAGTTGGAGATCGTCCAGGAGGTTATACTCGTATCATTAAGTTAGGAAACCGTTTAGGGGATAACGCGGATATGGCTATGATTGAACTAGTAGATTTCAACGAAATTTATTCAACTGCTAAAAAAGAAGTTAAAAAAGCATCAACTCGTAGAGGTAAAGCTAAAAAGGCTGATGAAATTGCCGGAGAAACTCCAGCTGCTGAGTCAACTGATACAACAGAAGCTTCTGAATAATTATGAATCATTTGATTTAAATATAAAAAAGGATAAACAAATTTTTGTTTATCCTTTTTTTTTGTAATTACTAAAACGTAATTTTGCAAAATTAAACTATACAACTAATAAAAAGTTTCCTACTTTTTATACAAAACTACAACAACCCATGAAATACAACGACAAACAACAAGCTATTCTTCTTCTAAAAGATGGAACCATTTTCCACGGAAAATCAATTGGAATTTCAGGAACAACTTTTGGGGAAATTGCATTCAATACCGGAACAACAGGTTATCAAGAAATTTTTACTGATCCATCTTACTATGGTCAAATTATGGTAACTACCAATGCACATATAGGAAATTATGGTGTAAATCTGAATGAAGTAGAGTCAGATAGTGTAAAAATATCAGGTTTAGTATGCAAAAATTTCAGTATGAATTATTCTCGTGAAGATGCTTCTGAAAGTTTATACGAGTATTTTGAAAAACAAAATCTTATTGTGATTTCTGATGTAGATACGCGTGCTTTAGTAAGTTATATTAGAGATAACGGAGCAATGAACGCAATAATTTCTACAGATGGAACTTCTGTTGAAGATTTAAAAAGCAAATTAAACCAAGCGCCTAACATGGAAGGTTTAGATTTGGCTTCTGTAGTTTCAACTAAGGATCCTTATTTCTTTGGTAATGAAAAAGCTACTTATAAAATTGCAGCTTTAGATTTAGGAATCAAAACTAATATCTTAAGAAACCTTGCAAAACGTGATTGTTACATAAAAGTATTTCCATTCAATGCTACTTTCAATGATATGAAAGCTTTCAATCCTGATGGGTATTTCTTGTCAAACGGACCTGGTGATCCTGATCCTTTAACTTCTGCTCAAGAAGTAGCTAGAAATATTTTAGCGGAAAACAAACCTTTGTTCGGAATTTGTTTAGGTCATCAAGTAATTGCTTTAGCTAACGGAATTTCAACTTACAAAATGTTCAACGGTCACAGAGGAATCAATCATCCAGTAAAAAATTTAGTGACTGGTAAAGGTGAAATTACTTCTCAAAATCACGGTTTCGCAGTGAATAAAGAACAATTAGAAAATCATCCAGATTTCGAATTAACACACGTGCATTTAAATGATGGAACCGTTGCCGGAATGAGAATGAAATCTAAAAACTGTTTCTCAGTGCAATATCACCCAGAAGCAAGTCCAGGACCACACGATTCGAGTTATTTATTTGATGAATTTATCGAAAACATAAAAACATCAAAAAACTAAAACGTTATCGTTTATAAGTTTTAAATTAATTACGAAATTCAAAATAAAATATAATTAACTTTGTTAAAACAATAATAAAGCAATTAAAAAAACACAAAATATGAGCATAATAATTAAAGTTCACGCAAGACAAATATTAGATTCAAGAGGAAATCCAACTGTAGAAGTGGATGTAATTACAGAAAACGGAATTTTAGGTAGAGCAGCCGTTCCATCAGGAGCATCAACTGGAGAACACGAAGCAGTTGAATTACGTGATGGCGGAAAAGCCTTTATGGGAAAAGGTGTTTTAAAAGCAGTTGAAAATGTAAATGCTACTATTGCATCGGAATTAGTTGGAATGTCAGTTTTTGAACAAAATGCTATCGATAAAATGATGATTGAGTTAGATGGTACACCAAATAAATCTAACTTAGGTGCTAATGCTATTTTAGGTGTTTCTTTAGCGGTAGCCAAAGCCGCTGCTAATGAATTAGGTATGCCTTTATATCGTTATGTAGGTGGAGTTTCTGCCAATACATTACCTGTTCCAATGATGAATATCATAAATGGTGGTTCACATTCAGATGCGCCAATAGCGTTTCAAGAATTTATGATTATGCCAGTAAAAGCAACTTCTTTTACACAAGCTATGCAAATGGGAACTGAAATTTTTCATAACCTTAAAAAAGTATTACATGATCGTAATTTGTCTACAGCAGTTGGTGATGAAGGTGGTTTTGCTCCAAATTTAGCTGGAGGTACAGAAGATGCGTTAGATTCAATCAAATTAGCTGTAACGAATGCAGGTTATACTTTTGGTGATGATATTATGATTGCTTTAGATTGTGCTGCTTCAGAATTTTATGTGGATGGAAAATACGATTATACAAAGTTTGAAGGTGCTGGTGGAAAAATCAGAACTTCAGAAGAGCAAGCAGACTATTTAGCAGAATTAGCAGCAAAATATCCTATTATTTCAATCGAAGACGGAATGTACGAAGATGATTGGAAAGGCTGGAAATACTTAACAGATAAAATTGGAAATAAAGTACAATTAGTAGGTGATGATTTATTTGTAACGAATGTTGATAGATTATCTCGTGGAATCAACGAAGGAATTGCTAATTCTATCCTAATTAAAGTGAACCAAATTGGAACCTTATCTGAAACGATTGCAGCAGTAAATATGGCGCATAATGCAGGATATACTTCAGTAATGAGTCACCGTTCGGGAGAAACAGAAGACAATACTATTGCAGATTTAGCAGTAGCTTTAAACTGTGGGCAAATTAAAACAGGTTCCGCTTCTCGTTCTGATCGTATGGCAAAATACAACCAATTGTTACGTATTGAAGAAGAATTAAACGAAGTGGCTTACTTTCCAGGTGCAAATGCCTTTAAAGTGAAGTAATTATATTTCAAAATATTTAGTAAAAACCAATAAGCGAAAGTTTATTGGTTTTTTGTTTTTTAATGAAGTGTGTTTTGTTAAAGTGTATAGATTTTATATATACCAAGTGTGCAATTTATCTATCTATTAATTTTAAAATTCAAGAATTAATTATTAAATTCGCAACAAACAAAATTATACTTACAAAATATATATATTATCATGTCGAAAAATGCAATTATAGAAATTGATGGTAATAAATTTGAACTTCCTGTTATGGTTGGAAGCGAAAATGAAACTGCTATCGATATTAGTAAATTAAGAGATTTATCAGGAGCAATAACTTACGATCCAGGATATAAAAATTCAGGAGTATGTAAAAGTGATATCACTTTCCTAGATGGAGAAGAAGGAATCTTAAGATACCGTGGGTATTCTATTGAAGATTTAGCGGATAAGGCAGACTTTTTAGAAGTTTCTTATTTAGTGATTTTTGGAGAATTGCCAACAAGAGAACAATTAGCAGATTTCGAAAATAATATTCGTAAATATACTTTAGTTAACGAAGAAATGAAAAACATCATTGATGGTTTTCCAAAAACAGCTCACCCAATGGGCGTTTTATCTGCGTTAACAAGTGCACTTACTGCTTTTAATCCTAAAGTGGTAAATGTTGAAAACGAAAAAGAAATGTACGAAGGTATCTGTAAAACTATGGGTAAATTCTTAGTTTTAGCTACTTGGACGTACAGAAAAAGCATGGGATTCCCATTAAATTATTACGATAACACAATTGGGTATGTAGAAAACTTTATGCAATTGATGTTCAAATTGCCTACTGGACCATACGCTGCGAATCCAACCGTGGTTGCCGCATTAGATAAATTATTCATTTTACATGCAGATCACGAACAAAACTGTTCAACTTCTACAGTAAGAATGGTAGGTTCTTCTCATGCTGGTTTATTCGCTTCAATTTCTGCAGGAGTTTCAGCACTTTGGGGACCATTACACGGTGGTGCTAATCAAGCCGTTTTAGAAATGTTAGAAGCAATTCAAAAAGATGGTGGTGATGCAGATAAATATTTAGCAAAAGCAAAAGATAAAAATGATGAATTCCGTTTAATGGGATTCGGACATAGAGTATATAAAAATTTCGACCCAAGAGCGAAAATCATCAAAAAAGCAGCTGACGAAGTGTTAGCGGAATTAGGTGTAGATGATCCAATCTTAGCTATCGCGAAAAGATTAGAAGAAGCCGCTTTAGTTGATCCTTATTTCGTAGAAAGAAAATTATATCCAAACGTAGATTTCTATTCTGGGATTATTTACCGTGCTTTAGGAATTCCAACTGATATGTTCACTGTATTGTTCGCAATCGGTCGTTTACCAGGATGGATTGCACAATGGAAAGAAATGCGTGTGAATAAAGAACCAATCGGTCGTCCAAGACAAGTTTACACAGGTCATCCTTTAAGAGACTTCGTTAAATTTGAAGACAGAAAATAAATTTAATTAATCCCGGTTTTTATCGGGATTTTTTATTTTTAGTTATTGCGAGAAACGAGCAATCTATCTTAAATGAACTTAGTTTTTTTAAACTTTTCAAACAAAAACTTAAATGACTTATATGTTTAAAAATTGAAGATTATTGTTGTTTTATTAAATTCTCTTAAATAATTCACAAAAAATAACTTCGCGACTTACCGCCTTTGTGGCATTGTTAAAAATAAATGCCTTTTTACTTGACAACGCCCATCTCACAATTGTAAATTTGCAAACGGTTTTAAAAAAAATATACGTTTTTAAATCATAAACTTTTAAATCATATTATATGAAATTATCTCACTTCCAGTTTAACTTACCAGAAGAATTATTAGCAGAATTTCCTTCAGAAAACAGAGATGAATCTCGTTTGATGGTTGTACATAGAAAAACAGGTGAAATAGAACATAAAATGTTTAAGGATATTATCGATTATTTCGATGATGGAGATGTGATGGTTTTGAATAATACAAAAGTTTTCCCAGCTCGTTTATACGGAAATAAAGAAAAAACCGGTGCAAGAATTGAAGTGTTCTTATTAAGAGAATTAAATGCAGAACAACGTTTATGGGATGTTTTAGTAGATCCAGCTCGTAAAATTAGAATCGGAAATAAATTATACTTTGGTGATGACGATTCATTAGTAGCTGAAGTTATTGATAATACCACTTCTCGTGGAAGAACTCTACGTTTTTTATATGACGGTTCTTACGAAGAATTTAGAGAAAAATTAATCGAATTAGGAGAAACTCCAATACCAAAATATATTAACCGTGAAGTAACTCCAGAAGATGCAGAACGTTACCAAACGATTTATGCTAAAGAAGAAGGTGCTGTAGCAGCTCCAACTGCTGGTTTACACTTTTCTAAACATTTAATGAAACGTTTAGAAATTAAAGGAATCAATTTTGCAGAAGTAACTTTACACGTAGGTTTAGGTACTTTTAATCCGGTGGAAGTAGAAGACTTGTCTAAACATAAAATGGATTCGGAAGAAATGGTAGTGACACAAGAAGCGTGTGATATCATTAACGGAGCAAGAGCAAAGAAAAAGAAAGTATGTTGTATCGGTACAACTTCAATGCGTGCCATGGAAAGTACAGTTTCTTCTATGAGAACATTAAATCCATATTCAGGTTGGACAAACAAATTTATTTATCCACCTTACGATTTTAGTTTGGCTGATGCGATGGTTTCTAACTTTCATACACCAAAATCAACTTTGTTAATGATGGTTTCCGCTTTTTGTGGACACGATTTAATGAAAAAAGCATACGATATCGCCATTAAAGAAAAATATAATTTCTACTCTTACGGAGATGCCATGTTAATTTTATAATCAAATATAGATATTACTCAATCTGTTCCGAAACTTCGGGATTGTTTCAGATTCTTATAAAAATAAAAAAACCCAACATTTTGTTGGGTTTTTTTATGTCTCATTTTTTTTCTATTTTTACGCAACTAAAATTACTATAATGAACTTTCTAAATACTAAAGAATTCGCAAAAAGCCTAGATGCACAAGATGAATTGCATAAATATAAAAACGAATTCTATTTTCCACAACATAATAATAAAGATGTTATTTATTTTACTGGTAACTCTTTAGGTTTACAGCCAAAATCTACAAAAAAATATGTAAATGAAGTTATGGATGATTGGGCAAACATGGCTGTAGAAGGTCATTTTTATTCTGAGAAACCATGGTGGGATTATCACGAAAGATTTTGCAATCCATTATCGAAAATTGTTGGAGCAAAACCTTCAGAAGTTGGTGTGATGAATACACTTACTGTGAATTTACATTTATTGCTAGTTTCTTTCTACCAACCAAAAGGGAAAAGAATTAAGATTTTATGTGAAGAAAAAGCCTTTCCATCAGATCAGTATATGTTGCAAAGTCAAGTGAAATTTCATGGTTTTGATCCAGAAGAGGCCATCGTTGAGATCAAGAGAAGAGATGGCGAATTAACAACCAGACAAGAAGATATTTTAGCCAAAATTGAAGAATTAGGTGACGAGTTAGCACTTGTTTTCATTGGCGGTGTGAATTATTACACAGGTCAAGTTTTCGATATGAAAACCATCACAGCTGCTGGTCATAAAGTAGGAGCACTAGTGGGTTGGGATTTAGCACATGCGGCAGGAAATATCGAATTAAGTTTACACGATTGGCAAGTAGATTTTGCTGCTTGGTGTAGTTATAAATACATGAATTCCGGACCAGGAAATGCCTCTGGTTATTTTGTGCATGAAAAACATCATACCAATAAAGAATTAAATCGTTTTGCCGGTTGGTACGGGCATAACAAAGAACGTCGTTTCTT
>MGWJ01000130.1 GCA_001800945.1 Flavobacteria bacterium RIFCSPLOWO2_12_FULL_31_7 | reverse complement strand
ATCAATTGTTTTTAAAGTCATTTTTAAGCAAGCATCAAACTGCTCTTCTTCTTCTTTTCCTTCAACAGAATAGTCTAAAACAGAAGAAACACCTTTTGTGTACATATTGGCTACAACTTTCAAACAGTCTTGCTCACTTACACCGCCACAAAAATGATCGAAAACGGTTTTTCTAATTATACCTTCTACTGGTAAGTGAAATTTTAAAGCAAAATTTGTTAACGAAGTTCCTATTTTTACTAATGATGGTTTACCAATCATTTGAAATAAAAAGTGTGCTCTGTTTAATTCAGCGTTAGATTTTAGCGAAAATGCGTTTTCTGTATTGTTAAATATTTTCTCCATTTTATATCTTCAAATTTTAGGAATGCAAATATACTTATTGAAGTAATGATTTCTCCTTTTTTTTAATTTATTTTGCAAAGAATTTTATAAAAAAATCCATGAATCCTATCCAAGCCAACAATTATTCTATTTATTTTAATGATGATAGTTTTGTTTATTTAGAAAACCTTCTAAAAACGGAAACCTATTCTAAAATATTCGTTTTAGTAGATGAAAATACGAATGAAAATTGCTTGCCTTATTTTTTATCTAATTTACCTACCGAAATTGAAATCGAAATCATTGAAATTGAAGTCGGAGAAGAAAATAAGAACATTTATACTTGTTTGGATTTATGGCATACTTTAATTGAGTTAGGTGCGGATAGAAAAAGTATTCTCCTAAATTTAGGCGGTGGTGTAATTACAGACATTGGTGGCTTTGTAGCATGTACGTACAAAAGAGGTATCGATTTTATTAATATTCCAACAACACTTTTAGCTATGGTTGATGCTTCAATTGGTGGTAAAAACGGTGTGGATTTAGGAAATTTAAAAAATCAAATTGGTGTAATTAAAGAACCAAAATCTGTTGTAGTTTTAACGAAGTTTTTAGAAACCTTACCTTCTAATCAAATGCGTTCTGGATTGGCAGAAATGTTAAAACATGGTTTGATTTACGATAAAAAATATTGGGATAAATTAAAAAATTTAAACAGCTTAAATACAGATGATTTAGACGTTTTAATTAGAGAATCAATTGACATTAAAAATAAAATTGTTTCTGAAGATTTGACAGAAAACGGCATCAGAAAATCATTGAATTTCGGACATACTTTAGGTCATGCTATAGAAAGTTATTTCTTAGAATCGGAAGATAAAAAAACTTTACTTCATGGCGAAGCTATTGCGATTGGAATGATTTTAGAAAGCTTTTTATCTTTAAAACAAAATCTAATTTCAAATGAAGAATATGCCGAAATCAAATATATCATTACTGACGTTTTTGAAAAGGTTGATTTTAATGAAGTTGACATCCAAAAAATCATAGACTTATTAATTTTTGATAAAAAAAATGAGTTTGGAAAAGTGCAATTTGCTTTACTAAATAAAATCGGTGAAATTAAAATCAATCAAACTGTAGATAACTCTTTGATTTTATTAGCTTTTGAAGATTATTTGAAGAATTAATATTTTTTCAAATAACCACTATTTTTAGCAATATTATTTTTACTTTTGCTAATCGTTTTTGAACCAATTTTTTCAATTAAACATTTATTTATTCTAATGAATACAAAATATTCCGATCTTATAAATCAAACTTTCTATTTTCCACAGGAAGAATTTACATTAAATAAAGACCATTTACAATTTCACGGAATTGATTTAATGAAATTAGTAGAACAATATGGAACACCATTAAAGTTTACTTATTTGCCGAAAATTTCTGAAAATATTAATAAAGCCAAAATGTGGTTCAGAAATTCAATGGAAAAACATGGTTATGAGGCCAAATATTTTTATTGCTATTGTACGAAGAGTTCGCACTTTGAATTCATTTTAAATGAAGCTTTAAAGAATAACATTCACATTGAAACTTCCTCTGCTTTCGACATTAATATTGTTGAAAACTTAATGGAGCAAGGTAAAATCAATAAAAATTCATTTATTGTTTGTAACGGTTTCAAACGTGATCAATACGTAACAAATATTGCTCGTTTAATTAATAACGGACATAAAAACACGATTCCAGTAATTGATAATTATGAAGAATTAGACTTACTTCAAGAACAAATAGACGGTAAATTTAAAATCGGAATCAGAATTGCTGCCGAAGAAGAGCCAAAATTTGAGTTTTATACTTCTCGTTTAGGAATCGGATATAAAGACATCGTTCCATTTTACAGAAAGCAAATCGCAGAAAATAAAAAAGTGGAATTAAAAATGCTTCACTTTTTCATCAATGCTGGTATTCGCGATACAGCCTATTACTGGAATGAATTAGTAAAATGTTTAAAAGTATATATCGCCCTAAAAAAGGAATGTCCTTCTTTAGATAGCTTAAATATTGGTGGTGGTTTCCCTATCAAAAATTCATTAGCTTTTGAATACGATTACCAATATATGGTAGATGAAATTTTAAATCAAATTAAAATTGCTTGTGACGAAGCAGAAGTGGATGTACCGCACATTTTTACAGAATTTGGTTCATTTACCGTTGGTGAAGCCGGTGGTGCTTTATACCAAGTTTTATATCAAAAGAAACAAAATGATAGAGAAAATTGGAACATGATTGACTCATCATTTATCACCACATTACCAGATACTTGGGCTATTAACAAACGTTTTGTAATGCTAGCTGTGAATCGTTGGAATGACAATTATGAAAGAGTACTTTTAGGTGGATTAACCTGTGATGGTGACGATTATTACAATTCGGAACAACACATGAATGCGGTATATTTGCCAAAATATAATAAAGAAAAACCACTATATATTGGATTTTTCAATACAGGTGCTTACCAAGAAACAATTGGTGGTTACGGAGGCTTAAGTCACTGTATCTTACCACAACCCAAACATATTTTGATTGATAAAGATAAAAACGGAATTTTTGCAACAGAAGTATTTTCTGAACAACAAAATGCAGATCAAGTTTTAGAAATTTTAGGATATAATAAGAAAAACGAAAATAAATAATATAATGAGTAAAGGACCAATAAGTCAGTTTGTAGAGAAACATTATTTACATTTTAATGCTGCGGCTTTAGTTGACGCTGCAAAAGGATATGAAGAGCATTTATTAGATAACGGTAAAATGATGGTAACTTTAGCGGGTGCAATGAGTACAGCAGAGTTAGGAAAATCATTAGCTGAAATGATTCGTCAAGATAAAATTCATATTATTTCTTGTACAGGTGCGAATTTAGAAGAAGATATTATGAACTTAGTGGCTCATAATTCATACAAAAGAGTTCCAAATTACAGAGATTTATCACCTGAAGAAGAAAGAGAGTTATTAGACAATCACTTTAATAGAGTAACAGATACGTGTATTCCTGAAGAAGAAGCTTTCCGTCGTTTACAACAACACTTATACGATATTTGGAATAATGCAGACAAAGCTGGTGAAAGATATTTTCCACATGAATTCATGTACCAAATGATTAATTCTGGAGTTTTAGAACAATACTATGAAATCGATCCAAAAGATTCTTGGATGGTTGCTGCTGCAGAAAAAAACTTACCAATTGTTGTTCCAGGTTGGGAAGATAGTACGATGGGGAATATTTTTGCATCTTATTGTATTAAAGGAGAATTTAAAGCTTCTACAACAAAAAGTGGAATTGAATATATGATGTGGTTAGCAGATTGGTATCCAAAAAACTGTGCGGGTAAAGGAATTGGTTTCTTCCAAGTTGGTGGTGGTATCGCTGGAGATTTTCCAATTTGCGTAGTTCCAATGTTATACCAAGATATGGAAATGCATGATGTACCATTTTGGAGTTATTTCTGTCAGATTTCAGATTCAACAACAAGTTATGGTTCATACTCCGGAGCCGTTCCAAATGAAAAAATTACTTGGGGAAAATTAGATGTGGATACGCCTAAATTTATTGTAGAATCTGACGCTACGATTGTGACACCTCTAATATTTGCTTATATTTTAGGTTGGTAATAAGAAAAAAAAAAGTTTAAAAAAAATTTAAATTTTAATAATTCAATACTAAATTTGACACTTAAATTGATCAAGCACGCAACAAATGAAAAGAGTAATTGTAGAGTACGCAAAATTAACAAATGAGATTTTAAACTTACTAGTTGAAAAGTTTCCTGATGGATATGATGATTCGGATATTATTCGTTTCAAAAATGCTAAAAATGAAACTATTGAAGCAGTAGAAGTAAAAACAGAGGACACTATTTATTTGGTAAAAGTCAGTATGAAATTGGCAGATAGAATAGAAAACTTTGATGAAGATGATGATTTATTTGCTCCTGAAGAAAGTTTAGATGCGTTGAAAGAATTAGAAATCGAAGATGATTCTGATGATGACGATGAAAAAGAAGAAAAAATCGAGTTAGATGACGAAGAAGATGCTGATGGAAATAAAATCAGTGACGATTCAGATGAAGATGACGAAGACGACGAAGATTAAAACATAAAAAAATCCCGTTCCGAAATTTTGGAACGGGATTTTTTTATTTCAAATACCTCTCTTTAATTATATTAATGTGATGTATTTCATGTCCGGCAATGATATAACCAATAGCTCTAACAGATGCTGGAGCATTATTAGCTTGACCGATATTTAAAAGCATTTTTTTAGTAAAACTTTTAAATAAATGAATACTTGCAAGTTTTACAATTTTATATTCTTCAATTAAATCGTCAATTGTTCTTCCGTTTGCATTGGCAACCTTTGCATAATCATTTTCTTCATAACCTGGAAGATTGACACTATCAAATCTAGCAAATCTTAAAGCTCTATAAGCGAATATTCTTTCAGAATCAATAATGTGTTGCAAAATATCTTTTGGTGTCCACTTCCCTACTTCATATTGAAATTCTAATTTTTCAGATGGAATTGATTTAAAAAAATCAGCTGTAACTTGTAATTGATTTTCTAAATTCTGAATTAAATTTTCTGAAGTGTTTAAGGAAATATAATATCCGTAATATTCAGAAAATTCGTTGTTGTTTAAATGTATCATAGTTCTATTAAATAAAAAAGGCTTTCAAAAATGAAAGCCTAAATATATTACAATTCTTTAAAAATCGTATGCATCAATCGTTTTTTGTCGTTAATGCTTTCTTCTAGTGAAATCATTGTCTCAGTTCTGTAAACTCCATCAATGTCGTCAATCTGGAAGATAATGTCTTTTGCGTTTGCTGTATCTTTTGCTCTAATTTTACAGAAAATATTGAACTTTCCTGTAGTTACTGAAGCAACTGTTACGTATGGTATTTCATTAATTCTTTCTAATACAAATTTTGTTTGTGAAGTACTTTGTAAAAAGATACCCACGTATGCAATAAAAGAATATCCTAATTTTTCGTAATCTAAGGTTAATGAAGAACCTTGAATGATTCCTGCATCTTCCATTTTTTTAACTCTAACGTGCACTGTACCAGCAGATATTAATAGTTTTTTGGCAATATCCGTAAACGGGATTCTAGTATTGTCAATTAACATATCTAAAATTTGGTGATCTACTTCATCTAATCTAAACTTACTCATAATCAATATTTATTTAATCTTTTTTATATTCTAATTTTTATAGCGTCGCCAATTTTAGGGAAATTTCTATTTTCAAATTCAAATAAATTATTTTTAAAATCAATGGTCTGATGTGCGAAAAAATCATCTAAATTCTCTATCTGAATAATCTCTGGAATAAACTCAATTTCGTCATTCTTCAAAACTTCCTTATATTGAACTGCAAATTTAATGTTTTTTTCTACATTATTATCAATAATTTTGACATTTTTAAAAATAAAATCATAAAAACATTTGTTATTTTGATAAATATGCAAATATTTGTTAAAATTTGAACCCACTATAACGTTTTCGCCTATAGTAGAAATAGCAGATTTTATGGAAATAAAAACATATTTTCTTACAATATCTCTTTGATAATCATTATGATAATGCCCAGCTTCAAATAAAATAGTAGGAAAACCTTTGTTCGTAAAATAGTCACCTGTACAGTTTATATTGAAAGAATCATCAAATCTTCCCACTTGATTTGGAATATATTTTTGAAGTTCTTTATTTATACCAACTATGACCTCGGCAGCTTTCTTTCTAACAACGTTAAATTCTCGTTCATTATTGTATGATGCGGTTAAAAAAGACATAGTTGCAGGTTTTTCAGACTCCAATAAGCCAAAAATAGTACGCTGATCATGTAAATTGAAACAATAATCGGGATTAAAAGTCTCTAAAACACTTCTTAAGATTTTACTTTCAGGTTGTGAACAATCAAAGGCATCACGGTTTAAGTCTACTTTATTTGCATTTTCTCTTGTATATAAAACCGCTCCATCAGGATTCAAAATAGGTATGATATATAAGGTATAGTTTTTAGAAATATTTTCAAATTCCTCTTCATTCAAATTTAAATAGTTTAAATAGTCCATTAATCCTTTTGTGGTTGTGGATTCATTTCCATGCATTTGAGACCAAGCCAAAATCTTAGTTTTTCCTTCACCAAATTGAATAGCTTTTATTAGATTATTTTCTACAGAATATCCAATAGTAGAAATATTAAAACCAGAATGTAACGTTTCTAAAAAAGGATTAATATGATTCATTGTCACATATCTTCCAGAAATAGTTCGATGTAAATATTTTGTTGCTAATTGTAAATTATCTTTCATGTTACAAATGTAAATATATTTAATTTTACATTTGTAAACTTACAAAAAGAACACTTTGTAAACAAATGTAAACACAAGAAATCTTTGTTAATTAACAAATGTAAATTCATTTTTATTTAAAGAATCAAATTACTTATTTTCAATAAGTTATGTTTTATTACATTTATTTTTACTTTATATAAAATACTGTTCTATTAAGAGATTTACAATTGTAATTTGAGTTTGTAACTAAAAATTTATTACATTTGTAAACATAATTTACAATTAGAATCACCATGATAAATACAGACGATTTTGTAAAACGATTAGAATCCATTTTTGATTATTATGGACTAACTGCTTCTTCATTTGCGGATAAAATAAACGTACAACGTTCGAGTATTTCTCACCTATTATCAGGAAGAAATAAACCTAGTTTAGATTTTATTTTAAAAGTAATAGAAAATTTCCCTGAAGTAGAATTGTTGTGGTTATTAAATGGAAAAGGTATTTTTCCAAAAGGTGAATATAATGATCAAGAAAAAACAGACATTACTCCTATTTCAAAAATTGATATGGTTGTGGAGAATGATTCTCCAAATTTATTTTCAAATCCTATTACAACTACAGTAAATGAAAAAAATCCTGTATTTGAAAATATTTCTAAAAATTTTTCAAATATGGAAGTTTTAAATAATGTTCGAAATAATATGAATGACGATTCTGATATTGATCAAATTGTAATTTTTTATAAAGACGGAACTTTTAAAACCTACACCAAAAAAAATCCCAACTTGAAATAATTCAAATCGGGATTTCCAAAAAAAACTAAAACTATTATTTTCTAATTAAATATACAGATGAAACTCCTGCTTCAGTTCTGCTATTTATTGGAGCTGCGTCACCAGTATTAGTTGGTAAAGCGAAAGTTAAAACTTTTCCACCAGCGTTTAATCGTTCTGCAATGTAAATGTTATTCGTAACACTATCGTAAGCTACATCAACTGGATTTCCTAATGTAGAGCTAGCGCCGTAAATTCTAACCTGGTTTGTCATAGCAATTGTTCCCATGTTTGCAGTTGCAGCTATTCTTGACGTAAAGTCATTGATAACAATAATTCCTCCATCAGAATCTGAAGTAGCACTTCCAACATCGGTTAAAATCATTCTGTTATCAGCTGATGAAAAAGTAATTCCGTGAGTACGAACTAAACCTTCGATTGTAACTCTTTTAGTTGGTAAGATATTTCCATTTGCATTGGAAAAGAAATTTTCAAAAACTACTAAATCGCTTGATGAATCTGCAACAGCATATAAAGTTGTACCTTCAATGTGAATTCCCCAAGTTTTAAAGTTTACAGTATATGAATTTAATAAAGTAAATCCAGCACTAGTTTTTTGATATACAATTAATTTGTTGGTATTTCCATTAGCTGCATTCTGATCTTGTGTAACGATAACCTTATCACCAGAAACTGCAATTTCTCTTGGATTGTTAAAATCAGTGTTCCCCGTTGAAGATTGTAATAATAATGCATCTGTATTGTTAAGAACGGAATTGTTTAAACCTTTATACAACTGTAAAGTGTTATTCGTTCTAGAAGCTAAAATTAACTCGTCTGTTTCACTGTTAAAATAAGCGCCATCTGCGTCTAATCCATTTACAGTTAATGTTTTTGCTGTTGTTGTTGATTCTAATAAGTTAGAATAAGATACTTTTCCAGTAGTGTTACTTGTAGTTACTAATTTTAATTCAGCTGCTGCGGTTGGCATCATAGGAGTTCCTTCTTCATCTGAACACGAAGTTAATACTAATGCTAATGCTGAAAATGATAAAATAATACGTTTCATAAATTCATAGTTTTTAAGTTATAAATTCATTTACGTAAAACTTTATCACATGGTTTTAGAAAAGTATATTTTTTTGTGTTTTTTTTTGAAATCTTAATAAAACAGGTGCTTCACAAAGATAAAAAAAGTATATTTTGTTAAAAATAACTATTTTCGGCTACTTTTCCTTTTACATTTTGAAACAAGCTTTCTAAATATTTAGCATCTTTTTCATAGTCATTTGTTATTGTAAAAGGTTCAAATACGATGACTTGTTTATTCGCATAATCAAAACCAATTGGAATAATTGGAAGATTGGCTTTTTGAGCGATATAATAGTAGCCTGATTTCCATTGTGTTACTTTTTTTCTTGTTCCTTCAGGCGATAAGGAAAGTCTCAATACCTCTTTTGTATCAAAAATTTTTGCAATCGTATCTACTTTGTTTTCAGTTTTGCTTCGATCTAAAGGAATTCCACCCATCCATTTTAAATAACCACCTAATGGAAATTGGAATAATTCTTTCTTAGCTAAAAAATTAATTTCAACAGGATACGTTCCTCTGAAGAAAACACCAATGAAAAAATCGAACCAACTGGTATGTGGTACAACAATCATGATGCATTTTTTGATATTGATATCGAAAGTGCCTTTTACCTTCCAACCCATCAATTTAAAAAATATAAATCTGTAGATAATTTGTTTCATTCTTGTAAATTTGGATCGCAAAAATATAGTATATTTACTTAAATCATAGTAAGATGTTAAAAAAATTACTCAGTTACTTCTATCCTATTACCGTTTATCATAAATCTTCAAATATTAGCAAGTCTTTAGAAGTGACTTTGTACAATGGGAAAACGTTATTAAATACAAAAAACACCAATTATTCTTACGGAAGCTTACAAAGTGTTTTAAAAAAAGGACTTTCTACAATTGGAAAATCTGAAATTAATAAAATGAATGCTATTTTAGTACTTGGTGTAGCTGGTGGAAGTGTGGTAAAGACCTTAATTACTGATTTTGAATTTACAAAAAGTATTACTGGCGTTGAGTTAGATGCAGAAATAATTGAAATTGCGAATACTTATTTTGACTTAGATAAAGTTAGTAATTTTAAATGTATTATTGCCGATGCAGAACAGTTCGTTTCTACCTGTAAAAATTCGTATGATTTAATCATTATCGATATATTTAA
>MGWJ01000129.1:1342-5745 GCA_001800945.1 Flavobacteria bacterium RIFCSPLOWO2_12_FULL_31_7 | reverse complement strand
CATCGCATCCATGGCTTCCAATTCTTCTTTGGTTACTTTTTTCATGCGCATTCTACTGCTGTGAAACGTAAAACGCTCTGGTAAAATGGTTTCGCGTGAACGAAAAATCGCTGGTATTTCAGTTTCCATCGTAACGTTTGATGATGGAACTATTTGTCCTATTCTGTATTTTTTCATTATTTTGTTTATTTTTTTGGAACGCGGATAAAACAGATTGCTTTGCAAACGCAGATAAACGCGATTTTATTTTGGAACACTGATTTTAGAAATCTAAGAAATTTTTAAAATTATTTTAATTTCTTCAATCTGTGTTTTTCATTATTTTGTTTTGTTTCGCAGAGATTCACAAAGTTTTCACAAAGATTCACAAAAATTTTTGTGTTGCTCTGTGTTTTTTCTCTGTGGAACTCTGTGTAATAACTTTATATTTCTTTAATAGTATTTACAATAGTTCCGATGCCTTCTACTGTTGCTTCTACTACGTCACCATCATACATCCATTCTTGAGGATCTCTTCCTGCTCCTACACCAGCTGGTGTTCCTGTTGCAATGATATCTCCTGGTTCTAAAGTAAAAACTGTACTTAAATCTTCAACTAAATCGTTAATATTGAAAAGCATGAATTTTGTATTCGAATTTTGTTTCTCTACCCCATTCACTTTTAAGGATAAATTTAAATTGTGCGGATTTTCAATTTCGTCTTTCGTAACTAAAACCGGACCCATTGGTGCAAAAGTATCTTGCCCTTTTGACACAATCCATTGTCCTTCTCTACGACAATCACGAGCAGAAATATCTTTAATAACTGTGTAACCGAAAACGTAATCTAAAGCATCTTCTTTCGCAACATATTTACCTTTTTTACCAATTACAACCGCTAATTCACATTCCCAATCTAATTGAGAAGTTAATTTCGTGTTTTTAATAATTTCTGTGTTTGTAGCCGTAACCGTTGTTGGTGGTTTCGAGAAAATAATTGGTTTTGCTGGTAATTTTCCAGTTGTATCTAAAGTTCTTGCGCTTTCAGCAACGTGTTCTGTATAATTTAAACCAATTCCGATGATATTTTTTCTTGGTTTTTCGATAGGTGCTAAGAAAGTCACTTCGTCCATTTCATAAGCGATTTCTTCGAAGAAATTCTCTGGCGTTTCCGAAATTAATTCTGTGATTTCCGCAATAATCTCAAATCCCATATCAATTAAATCCAACATATCGTTAGGCAATGGAAAGTTAGAAATTTCTCCAAAATCCTCCATATCCACAACTTGATGGTTATGAATAAAACCTAAACGTGGTTCGGTGTCTTGTGTTTTGTAAGTAAGTAGTTTCATGTTTATATTGATTAACCCTCGAAGGGTTTAAAACCCTTCGAGGGTCGTTATTAAATTATTTGATGTCCGTTATTTTCTTCTAATTCTCTTGTTTGGAATAAGCCTAAACTTTCAATAACTGGTAAATCATTAAATTGAAATAAGCAAGCGTCTTCCGTTTCTGATAAGTTATGATGTTCATGCCAAGCCCAAGATGGCACACAGAAAATATCTCTTTCTTTCCAATCGAAACGTGTTCCGTTAATGATGGAATAGCCTTTTCCTTTAGCACATTGATATACGAAAGAACCCGTGTGTTTATGCGCTTTTCCTTTGAAACCAGCTGGTAATAATTGCATGGCTGCTCCCATAGTTTGCATTACATGTCCGCCCGTTAATGGATTCGAATATTGCATATAAATTCCATCAAACGGATTGACTTCTGTTACTTTTTGAGCTTCTAAAAGTGCTGGATATACGTTTGTCCAAGAATATTTGAATAAGGGCGAATACGGTTTATCCCAAGTTTTATCAGCTGGAATTAATCCGGCACAACCATAAGCAATTGGCGAATAATTTAAAGGTTTTACCAAAGGTTGTTTCCCATCAAAAACTGCATAATCATTAGCTTCCAACGCATTGACTAACGGAATATCTAAACCATCTTGCCAAATACAGGTTTTTCCACCTTCTTCCACACCGTGTTCGTGCCAAGTTGAATTTGGAGTGATGACAAAATCGTTGACTTCCAACATAATTTTATTTCCATCTACAACCGTGTAACCTTTGTCGCCTTCCATAATAAAACGCAACGCAGAAGCACGATGACGATGTGCCGAAGTACTTTCTCCAGGACGAGTCACTTGAATTCCAGTATACAACCAACCTACAGCTGCCGAAACATCTTTCCGTTTGTCGTTTACCAAATACACTACTCTTCTTCCTGCTTGTTCTGGTGTCACTAATTCTGAAGATTTCAACACTAATTCACGTAAATCGTCATATTTCCATAACATTGGAACAGAAGAACTTCTTGGTTCCCAAGGTTCAATATCGTTGGCAACTGTCCATAATGCACCAGCACCAAGCGTTTCTAATTCTTTATAATACGCCACTAATTCTGGCGAATCTTGTACTCTGGCGCGACCAATTTGATCGTCTGAAAATTTATCTTCCATAGTAATATTATTAAACCTGACAGGTTTCAAAAACCTGTCAGGTTGTTTTATTATCTTTTATTAAATTCCTCGTGATTATCGATAAACGCAATTTTTCGTGTTGGTGCGACATTCACACGCAAATCGAAAATATCAAATCTGTTATAATGTCCTAAAATATCGTGCATTTGTTTCGGCTGAATGCATTTTTTTAAATCGATATCGGCGTACACCATTCCTTCTTCATCAATTAAAGGTTCGCCAATTACTGCACCGTTCGGACCAATAAAACCTGAAAAAGCAGAGTTTTTACGAGTTAATAACTCTTCAATATTTGGAACATCTTCTTTTAAGGTTTCCATAATTTCTTTTGAAATCGTTGAACACGAAACAATCGTAAACAATTTGCCTTCAAAAGAATGCGCGGCTGCTCTAATTTTAATTGCTTCCGCCATGTTATAATCTGGTGGTGCTACGGGTAAGGAAATATAATTTGCAATGTGGATTAATTCCCCTTGAGAAAGTAGTGTGAAACGTGCTAACGTATTCGTATTTTCACCGCAAGCTAAAGTTCCAATAGGGCCGATTTCTGTGTGATATACTTTTAAAGAAGAACCATCACCAGAAGTCCACG
Organism: Flavobacteria bacterium RIFCSPLOWO2_12_FULL_31_7; assembly: GCA_001800945.1. Lineage (GTDB taxonomy): Bacteria > Bacteroidota > Bacteroidia > Flavobacteriales > Flavobacteriaceae > Flavobacterium. Next base: position 2,644 of record MGWJ01000129.1, on the reverse strand, counting down.
TTAGTTTTTCAGCCCAAGTGGGCACTAACTTTCTATGTTTTCCGATTATGATTCCGTTATTGTCAATGATTAAATTGGTATTGTAAATTTCACCATACGAATCACCACGTTCGTTAATTCCGATTACGATATGAATGTTATACTCTTTTGCGGCTTGAAACAAAGGTTGCATGGCTGCATCATCCGTTTTTACGGAACACTTATAAAGTTTTTCATACCATTTACTTCCTTGAACGGGTGTCATAATCCAATTCCAATACGGATATCCTGCTATAAATACTTCAGGAAAAGCGATAAGTTGCGCTCCATTTTGACTCGCTTCTTTGATAAATGCAATCGCTTTTTCAACTGTTTTTTCTACATTAAGAAAAACAGGTGAGGTTTGAACGGTGGCTGCTTTGAATTTTTTAAAGTCCATTTTATATTGTTTTGCTACGCGGATGAAACGGATTGCTTTGCAAACGCGGATTCTCGCTGATTTTTATTTTAAACACTGATTGGAGAAATTTTAATAATTAAAATAATTTCTTAAATCTGTGATGTTATATTATATATTTTGAAATTTTTTCTTTCATTTCCTCATTAAAAGGTTCCGCTTTGATGCTCTGTCTGTCTTCTTGAATTTTTACGTTGACTAAAGTTACTTCACCTTCTAAAACGGTTTTATCATCTTGATTGGTGAATTGAAATCCGCATACGATGGAAGACGATTTTAATTCTGCAACCCATAATTTTTTGCTTAATGTTTCACCAATTCGAGCCGCATTTTTAAATTGTACTTTTAAATCTACGGTTGGAATTCCATTAGTTTCGTGCATCTTTGAAAACGGTCTGTCTAAAGCTTCTTCAAACCAATCTTCTACTAAATCATTTAGCATTTCTAAAAATCTTGGATAGAAAACGATTCCTGCATAATCGATGTGTTTGAAACGTATTTTTTCTTGTTTTATAAAAGGTTGATTCATGTTTTTATTTTAAATCGCGATGTTGATTTTGTTACGAATACACCAAGTCGCTAAGTTATTTTTTTTTGTATTAATTGTTTTCGTGTTCTAGCCCCGATAGTAGTGAATCCCGTTTATATCGGGAGCAACGGATAGCGAGATTAGCTTCTTAAAAAAATTAAAAACTTTCTGAAGTAGCTCTTTTCCAGAATCTGAAAAATTCGTTGGGAACGGTTGCGCCTTCAAGCAATGCTCCTACTTTTAATTCTGGATAGGTTTCTTCAAAAGTTTGTATTTTGGAACGTTCAATTCTGGTACTTACTACGGTTCTGTCTACTTCATCTGGATGCGTTAAACC
>MGWJ01000129.1:0-1327 GCA_001800945.1 Flavobacteria bacterium RIFCSPLOWO2_12_FULL_31_7 | reverse complement strand
TATCTGTCTACACGGATGCTTTTTTCTTCTGGCACTAATCCTTTTGTTAATCTTGGATCTTGTGTGGCTACACCTGTTGGACAAGTATTTGCGTGACATTCTAAGGCTTGAATACAACCTAATGCGAACATCATACCGCGGGCAGAATTACATACATCAGCACCTAATGATAAATTTCTGATGATATCAAAACCAGTAATTACTTTTCCTGAAGCGATAATTTTGATTTGATCTTTGATTGCAAAACCGTTTAAACAATCGTAAACAAAGGCTAAAGCATCGCGTAAAGGCATTCCAACGTGGTCAGAATATTCTTGAGGAGCAGAACCAGTTCCACCTTCGCCACCATCAACAGTAATAAAATCTAAATAGGTTTTAGTTTCAACCATGGCTTTACAAATCGCAATAAATTCTGATTTATTTCCGATGCAGATTTTAATTCCGATGGGTTTTCCGCCTGAACCTTTTCGCAATAATTTTACGAAATCCATTAATTCTAAAGGTGTTGAAAATGCGGAATGTGTTGGAGGAGACAAAATATCTTTTCCTTTAGAAACCAAACGAATAGCTGCAATTTCATCGGTTACTTTTTCTTTAGGTAAAATTCCACCGTGACCTGGTTTAGCACCTTGAGAAAACTTGATTTCAATCATTTTCACATTGTCCAAAACGGCTCTTTTTACATATTCTTCATAATTGAATTTTCCATCATCAGTACGACAGCTGAAATATCCTGTTCCGATATTCCAAACCACATCGCCACCTTGTAAATGGTAAGGTGACAATCCTCCTTCGCCCGTATTATGATAAAAACCACCTTGTTTGGCACCATTATTTAAGGCTAAAATGGCATTTTTACTTAACGACCCAAAACTCATTGCGCTAATATTGAACAAACTCGCTTCATAAGGTTTTTCACATTGCGAAGAACCAATTCTCACTCGAGGATTTTCGTTAACTTTTGAAAAAGGAATCGCTTTTATACTGTGATTGATCCATTCGTAACCTTCTTTATATACATCGAGTTGTGTTCCGAAAGGCATGGAATCAGTTTCTTTTTTACTTCTTTGGTAGACAATGCTTCTTTGCAAACGATTGAAAGGTTTTCCATCGGTATCATTTTCAATGAAATATTGACGCGCACCTGGTCCGAGCGCTTCCAATAAATAACGCATTCTTCCTAATAAGGGGAAATTTCTACGAATGGTTTTCTTGGATTGAAACATATCGTATAGGCCCATCATAATTAAAGGAACAAATATCAAAAGTAGGAAACTGAATTTCCAATTGATATAAATCAGAATTCCCGTTAAGGATAATAAGGTGA
>MGWJ01000128.1 GCA_001800945.1 Flavobacteria bacterium RIFCSPLOWO2_12_FULL_31_7 | reverse complement strand
CCCATTTTTAAAGCGATTTCACCAGAAACTCCCGTGTCAATTTCATCAAATAAAATAGTTGGCAATTGAGAAAAATCAGCCAATACCGATTTTATGGCTAACATGATTCTTGACATTTCTCCGCCAGAAGCCACTTTTTTAAACGAACCTAAAGAAGTTCCTTTATTAGCAGAAAACAATAACTCTAATTCGTCTTTACCATTAGATAAAAATTGTTTTGAAGGAATTAATTCCATTTTAAATTGCGAATCAGGCATTCCTAATTGAAACAAAATAGAAGAAATTTTATCTATAAATACTGGAATAGCTTTACTCCTATTTTCAGTTATTTGTTTGGCGATTGCATTCAATTCGTTAGTTTTCGCACTTAAATAAGCATTTAACTTATTAATTTTTTCATCTAAATTATCTACTAAAAGTACTTTTTCAGACAATTGATTTTTAATAACAATTAAATCTTCAATTGTTGAAACTTGGTGTTTCTTTTGTAAATCGTAAATCGTTTGTAATCTTCCAGAAATAAATTCTAGTCGTTCTGGATTGTAAATATTTTTCTCAGCTAAATTAAAACTCGTATCTGCAATGTCTTCCAATTCAATTAACGATGAATTTAATCTTTCGTACAATTCTGAATAAGACGTAGAAAAATTAGCAATTTTATGTAAAGCATTCTTGCAGTCTTTCAAAGCAGTTATAAATCCGAATTGCTCATCATTAGCACTTGAAACTAATTTACTAAGAGTTTCGTTAATTAACTCAGAATTATTCAAACTTAATAATTCCTCTTCTAAATCAGCTTGTTCATTCGGTTGCAAACCAATTTGTTCCAACTCATTCAACAAATACGAATTGTATTCTTGAGCCGTAAACAAAGTATTTTTATCTGCAATTGCCTGTTCTAATTCTTTTGACTTATGTTTGAATTCCGAAATTAATAGTGAATATTCTCTCAATTTTTCTGAATTCGCACCTATCGCATCTAAAATAGAAATCTGGTAATTTTGTTGTTCCAATTCACGAGTTTGATGTTGTGAATGGATATCGATAAGATTTTCTGCTAAAATTTGAAGTTCGGATAAATTCACTGGCGTATCATTAATGAAAGCGCGTGATTTACCTGAAGGCAGAATTTCTCTTCTAATTATAGTAGTATTTTCGTAATCTAAATCGTTGGCTTCGAAAAGGGGTTTTAAATTGTATTTTGAAACTTCAAAACTGGCTTCAACTACACATTTTTTTTCTTTATCTTTAAGTGAAGACAAATCGGCACGATTACCCATTATTAAACCCAACGCACCTAATAATATAGATTTTCCCGCACCAGTTTCTCCAGTAATGGTAGCAAACTGATTGGTAAAATTAATATTAAGCTGTTCTATTAAAGCGTAATTTTGAACTGATAAAGATAAAAGCATATTACCTTATTTTATTCCATTTAGAAGAATTTAACGGAGAAATTGTAGCCAAATTATCTTTTACTTTAGACACATCAACGGCAGGGCCACCAGTAAAAATATTGACAATTTCATCTGTTTTAGCATCAAAAAAAGTTCTGGCTAAAAGTGAATTAGGTCTTACATTATGTAAACTTAGCAAAGTTTCAATAGCGTTAATAATTTCTAATTTCCCAGTTTTTAAATCATCAGCCATAACATCTAAACCTTTAATATGATAGTAATACAAAGCTTCTCTGTACGCATCAAAAGTATTAGACATTAAATCTGAAATCAAATTGTATCTTGTTGTTTTCTTACCTGTTTGTACCCAGCCTGTGTAACCACTAGATTGCGCTAAATTAGCAATATTTAAAGCACTTTCTAAAAATTCTGAACCACCTTTATCTGCAAAAGTATCCGCATCAGAAGCCAAAATAATAGTGGCATAAAATGACAAAACAGAAACCAAATTAGAAGTAAATGCGTTTTGATCGTAAATTAAGTTTTCGAATTCAACGTATCTAAAACTTACATCTTTGTCATTGATATTTAATATTGGAGATGAAAATGTAGAATTAAAAACTGGTCTTGTAGAATTAATTTGAAGCGTCACTTCGAAATTATTATTTTCAAATTTATTGACGATAAAGAAAAAAGAACAATTAACTTTTTCATTAGGTTTTACAACTTTCTCTGAAAATTTAGTATTGTTTAAAAAATCAAAAACTTGTTTTTCTAAATTCTTGAATATCTGCGGATTCACATTAGTAACTTGCGCAGAGTTTATAGAAACCGTAGCTTTTAATTCTTGCGAAGAAACACAAAAAGCACTTAAAAGAAATACTATTAAAAATTTAATTCGCATATTTTTTCACAATTAGATTAACAATATCTTGAGCAACTAATTCTTTAGATTTCAGAGGATTTTCAAATATATTAAAATCTTTATCGATAAAAGTAACTTTGTTGGTTGGTTTTCCAAAACCAGCTCCAGTATCGTTAAGAGAATTTAAAACAATTAGATCTAAATTCTTTTTTTCAATTTTAATTTTTGCGTTTTCAATCTCATTTTCTGTCTCTAAAGCAAAACCAATTAAAAATTGATTCTTTTTTATTTGACCTAAAGATAGTAAAATATCTTTATTCTTTTCCAATTCTATAGTAAACGTAGCTTCTGACTTTTTAATTTTCTGTTGTGCTACATTTTTTGGTTTATAATCTGCAACAGCAGCAGCAGCAATAGCTACATCCATATTTTCAAAATACTGATGACAAGCCTGATACATTTCATCTGCAGAAGTTACTCGGATTAAATTTACCGAGTTATTTTTCATTTGCAAATGCGTAGGACCGGAAACTAAAACTACTTCTGCGCCTAAATCAGCAGCAGCTGTAGCAATATCAAACCCCATTTTTCCAGAAGAATGATTCCCAATAAAACGAACAGGATCAATAGCTTCATAAGTTGGACCAGCAGTTATTAAGACTTTTTTTCCTTTTAAAGGCAATTTACTCTCTAAATCTTTTTCAATAAATTGAATGATATTTTCTGGTTCCGCCATTCTACCTTCACCACTTAAACCACTTGCTAATTCACCACTTTCAGCAGGAATTATAGTGTTTCCGAAACTTTGTAATTTATCGAAATTGATTTTTGTCGTAGGATGAATGTACATATCTAAATCCATTGCTGGAGCAAAATATACGGGACATTTTGCAGATAAATACGTTGCCATAAGTAAATTATCACAAGTTCCTGAGGCCATTTTTGACAAGGTATTTGCTGTCGCAGGCGCAATAAGCATTAAATCAGCCCAAAGTGCTAATTCTACATGGTTATTCCAAGTAGCGTTGGCTTCTTCTTCGTTGTAAAACGTACTGTAAACTGGATTTTTTGAAAGAGTAGATAATGTTAACGGAGTAACAAAATCAAGAGAAGCAGGTGTCATGACAACTTGTACATGTGCACCTGCTTTTATAAGAAGTCTTACTAATGAGGCTGTTTTATAAGCTGCAATTCCGCCAGAAACACCTAGCAAAACGTTTTTACCGTTTAAAACAGACATTAATATAAGTTTAAATTATTTAGTATCTCTATGATAAATTTTGTCATCTAACCATTCTTGAACTGCTAAAGCATGAGGCTTTGGCAATTTCTCGTAATATTTAGAAACTTCAATTTGTTCTTTATTTTCGAAAACTTCCTCTAAACTATCATTATAAGTAGCAAACTCATCTAACTTATCTAATAATTCTTTTTTAATTTCAGCATTAATTTGATTAGCTCTTCTTGCTATTATAGTAATTGCTTCATATACATTTCCAGTTGGTTCTTCAATTACACTTTTGTTGTAAGTTATTGTGTTTACTGGAGCATTTGTTTTCTTTAAATCCATAATAATGATTAATTTGTATATTGTTTCAATTCTTTTTCTACTGTTTCAAGCATTTTGTTAGATTTCTCTAAATACTTAGTGTCTGCTTTAAATTTGATTAAATTGTGATAATATGTTTTAGTCGTATTTAATCTTTCTTCTTTTTTTGAAGGAATACTATTTATGGCTAGTTTATACATCGAATCATATTTGTAAAACAAAGCATCTTCTTTATATTTCGAACCTGGATAATTAAAAACAAAATTATCTAATGCTTTAATTGCTGCATTATAATCTCTTGTTGATTCACCAATTGTATTATATTGTTTAGCAATTTCGTATGCTTTTAATTCTAATTTTTCAGTTAATTCTTTCACAATTTCATTAGCCTTAGCTAAATATTGAGAATTCGGATATTTATTTGCGAAAACTTGAATTTTGCTTAAAGCTTTATCTGTATCAACTTGATCTAAACTGTATATTGGCGAAACTTTACTATAACTTTCTGCCGCTAAAAATGAAGCTTCTTCTGCATTTACACTTTTTGGATAACTACTTGCAAAGCTTTCAAACTGGTAAGCTGCTGTAATATATTGTTTCGTAGCATATAATGCTTTCGCATAATTAAAAAAAGCGCTTTCACCTTGAGGTTTCCCTCGGTATGAAGAAGCATATTGTTCAAACAATCTGATTGCTTTTGAATACTTTTTCTTTTCAATTTGTGCAGTAAAAACTTTTGTTTTGAATTCTACATCATCAGATTTCATCGCTCTTTGATATTGACTACATGATGATAATGTTAGTATTGCTACAAGTATATATAAAAATTTGTTCATATTTATGATTACGTTATGCCTTTTACGCACTTTAAAAAAGCAACGGCAAAGGTAGATATATTTTTATGTTTTACAAAAAAAGATTTTTAACCTAAATTTTTAATGAAATCTGATAATCTTCCGGATAAATTTTCATCTACATTTACTAAAGGCAAACGCACTGTATTTTCAGATAAACCTAGGTGTTTAAAGACTTCTTTAATACCAGCTGGATTTCCTTGTTCGAAAATCATATCAATAGAATCTGCTAATTTATAGTGAATTTTGTATGCTTCAACTGCTTTTTTATTTAACCCTAAGCGAACCATTTCTGAAAATTCTTTCGGAAAACCTTCTCCAATAACAGAAATTACTCCTGCTCCACCGGCTAAAACCATTGGCAAGGTAATCATATCATCACCCGAAATTACTAAAAATCCTTCTGGTTTAGTTTGAATTAACTTCATAGCCTGAACAATATCTCCAGCTGCTTCTTTAATTCCGATAATATTTTTAAAATCATTTGCTAATCTAACAACTGTACTTGGCAACATGTTACTCGCTGTTCTTCCTGGAACATTATACACAATAA
>MGWJ01000127.1 GCA_001800945.1 Flavobacteria bacterium RIFCSPLOWO2_12_FULL_31_7 | reverse complement strand
TTAAAGTTCGAGCGAAAATTGCAAATTCCAAACCAGAAAATGTAGCTACTTATACTTTTACGATTAAAAAACCATGGTATGCAACTAATTTTGCCGTATTTATTTATTTTGTTTTAGGCTTTTTTGCTGCCGTTTACATTCATAAAACCTACAAAAAATATTATAGAGAAAAAGAACAAAAACTTATTGAAGAAAATAATTTGTTATTAGAAATCGCCGCTTTAGAAAGTAATCAGCAATTGATGCGATTGAAAAATGAACAACTATCTCAAGATGTAGATAGTAAAAATAAAGAATTAGCAGTCTCTACAATGAGTTTGTTAAAAAAGAATGAACTTTTATCTTTAATCAAAGAAGATTTGAAAAACAATTCAGATGAAGGAAGTAAAAGTATCAAGTCTGTTATTTCTACAATCAATAAAAATATCAATGAAGAAGATACTTGGACGGTTTTCAAAGAAGCTTTTGACAATGCGGATAACGATTTTTTAAAGAAAGTGAAACAAGCTCACGCTTCCTTAACACCAAATGATTTAAGATTGTGTGCTTATTTAAGATTGAATTTATCCTCTAAAGAAATTGCACCACTCTTAAATATTTCTGTTCGAAGTGTGGAAATCAAAAGATATCGTTTGCGTAAAAAAATGGATTTGCCACATGAAAAAGGCTTGGTAGAGTACATTTTATCATTCTAATACTACAACATTTTATCAATTTTACCTATACAAAACCACAACAACAACGTTTTCGAAGCCTTTAATTTAGAGTGTGTTAAAAAAAATAATTTGTTAATAGGAAGCTTTATCTGTACTGATTACGAGGTTTGTTTTACGAATAATGTAAAAAAAATACAGTTTTTTTAGATTGTATGTTTTTTGTAGAGGTTCTAATTTGATTATTATTAAAAGTTCCTGCTAATTTTACAAGTAACTAAAAAACAAACTATTTATGAAATCTAAATTATGGCTATTTGCTTTTCTATTTTTTACTGCCATTGGTTTTTCACAATCGGTCACAGTATCAGGAAAAGTATTTGATTCCACTACAAATTCACCTTTGGGCGGCGCAACTATTTCAGTAAAGAATGCAGGAATTGCTACTACAAATTCTGATGGAAGTTTTGTTGTTTCTAAAATTGAAGTAGGAAGTACTTTAAGTTTTTCTTTTTATGGATTTACTTCAGTAGAATTTGTAGTTACTAAAAACGAAACTATTTCAATTTCTCTAAAACAAGATGTAAAGTCTATTGAAGAAGTTGTTGTGATTGGTTATGGAACGCAAAAGAAAAAAGATGTAACTGGTTCGGTTGGTTATGTAAGTAGTAAAACTATTGAGCAATTAAAACCAATTAAAATTGAACAAGCGTTACAAGGAACCGTTGCAGGTGTAACAGTAACCACAGATTCTGGTTCTCCTGGAGCTGGATTTAATGTGTTAATCAGAGGTATTCAAAGTAACGGTGATAACCGACCTTTGTACATTGTGGATGGAAATATTTCTGATCCAAGTATCTTAAATCCAAGTGATATTGAATCATTTACCGTTCTGAAAGATGCACAGGCGTCAATTTACGGAGTTCGTGGAGCGAATGGTGTGGTAATTATTAAAACTAAAAATGGTAAGAAAAATACGGAAGCTGTTTTTTCTTATAATACTTACATCGGGCAACAAGAAACCACCAAAAAGTTAAATTTATTAAATGCCACTGAATATGCGTTGCTTTTAAATGAAAGTTATGCAAATGGCGGACAACCAATTCCTTACACAAATGTTTCAGGTTTAGGAAAAGGAACGGATTGGCAAGATGAAGTTTTTAGTAATAATGCTTCAATTATGAGTCATGATATTAATGTTTCTGGTGGAACTGAAAAAGTTACCTATGCCGTTAGTGGTTCGCATTTGCAACAAGAAGGTATTGTTGGTATAGATAAATCGGGATTCAGAAGAAATACAGCTGCCTTATCTTTAGGTATCGATTTAACAAAAAGATTAAAGCTACAAACCAATGTAAATTATACTTTTTTAAATAGAAAATCATTAAACGAAAACGGATTAGGTTCTGTATTATTTAATGCAATTAATACCCCTTCAACCATTTCTCCATACGATTCTAATGGTAATTTTTCTATGATTCCAAGTACTCCAGGTTTTGGAATTGAAGTGATTAATCCATTAGCACAAATTGAAAACACCTATAACGATTATAATATTAAAAGATTAAGTGGCGCTTTTGGTTTAGATTATACTCTTATTCCAGATTTAGTTTTAACTTCTAAAGTCGGATTCAATACGGCTAATTCAGAAGGAAAATCTTTTTCTAAAATTGTAAATTATGGAGGAAAAGTTTTTGATGTCACAAGAAGTAGTGTATCTCAAAACGGAATTAACGATAACAGTTATGTGTTTGATTTATATTTAAATTATAAAAAGAGTTTTAAAAATCATAATTTCACTGGAACAATTGGTACTTCGAATACCAAAGAATGGGGTAATGGTTTGTTTGCTACAGGTTATGATGTGCCAAATAATTCTTGGGATTTTGCAGATATTAGTTTAGCAAATGGGTTACCAACTTCAAAAAACGTGGGTTCTTATGTGTACGATGAGAGATTGAATTCTTATTTTGCCCGAATCCAATATGATTACGATGGGAAATACCTACTTTCAGGAATTGCTCGTAGAGATTCTTCAACTAAATTCGGACCAGATAATGCCGTTGCTTATTTTTATTCTGCTACTGGAGGTTGGGTAATTTCAAATGAAAGTTTCTTGTCGAATATAGAAACTATCAATTTAATGAAATTACGTGCTAGCTACGGAACTTTAGGAAATGATAAAATTCCAAGTAATGGATATGTTGGATATTTAAATGGAGAAGCTACTTACGTTTTTGATAATGCATTAGTGAATGGAGTAACAATCGGTCAATTAGCCAATCCAGGATTAAAATGGGAAAAAGCTAGAAAATTTGATGTTGGTTTAGATGTGAAATTATTCAAAAACCAATTAGATATTACTACTGATTATTTTATTGAAAGTAGAAACGATTTATTAATTGCAGGATTACCTGTTTCTGGTATTGTTGGAGCAGGCGCACCAGGTGGCGCACCACCAACTGTTAATGCAGGTTCCACTCAAAATAAAGGTTTTGAATTTTCTGTAGGATACAATAAAAAATTAAATAAAAATTTATCTTTTAGTGTCAACTCGAACCTTACAACTATTGACAATGTTGTTACAAAAGTTAGTGATAGTAGAGGAATTATTGAAGCGGGTTCATTTGGAGTTGGACAACCTGCAATTTCAAGAATGCAAGAAGGAGAATCTATCGGTTATTTCTACGGATTACAAGCTGATGGTATTTTTCAAAACCAAGCGGAAATCGACGCACATCCTTCTCAAGCTTCTTTAGGAGCTGCTAGTGCACCTGGTGATATTCGCTTCAAAGATGTAAATGGTGATGGAATTATCAATTTGAACGACAGAACTAAAATCGGAAGTCCGTTACCAGAATTTACCTTAGGTTTCAATACAAATATTAAATACAAAAATGTCGATTTTGCTGCGTATTCTTATGCTTCAATTGGCAACGATATGGTAAGAAACTACGAACGAACTTTATCGGATTTAAATAAATTAAATTATGTTTTAGACCGTTGGACAGGTGAAGGAACAAGTAATACCGTTCCAAGAGTTACAACCGGAGCGACCAACAACAATTTGTTTTCTAGTTATTTCGTAGAAGATGCTTCTTTCTTCAGAATTCAAAATATTCAATTAGGATATTCATTAGGCGAAAAAGTCATTAAAAACTTTGGGATAACAAAACTTCGTTTTTATGCGGCCATAAATAATGTATACACGTTTACAAAATACAGAGGTTTTGATCCTGCAGCAACCAATGGTTCAGCTATCGGTGGCGGAATTGACTATGGTTTTTATCCCACTCCAAGAACCTACATGTTCGGTTTAAATCTTAACTTTTAATCTTATTATCATGAAAAAATATATATTAGTAACCACTGTTTTTCTGTTCTCAATAGTAACAATTTTATCTTGTTCAGATGAATTTGTAGATAGAGAGGCACAATATTCGATCGATTCTGAAAATTATTTTAATTCAGAACAAGATTATCAAGATGCACTTGTTGGTGCTTATGATTTGTTACATTCTAGTTTTATGAATGTTTTGGTAGGCGAAATTGCTTCAGATAATACTGTTTCTGGAGGAGAAAGTGCTAATGATGTAGTAGGAATTCAGCAAATTGATGAAATGAACCATTCTGCTGTAAATTCAAATCTTAAAAATATTTGGGATTGGATGTTTGCCGGTGTACAAAGATGTAACTATATCTTAGAATTTAAAGATAAAACAGATTTCCCTAACAAAAATCAAGTAATAGCAGAAACTCATTTTCTTCGTGCTTATTATCATTTTGAATTAGTAAAATGGTTCGGAGGTATTCCTTTAAATGGTGATAAAAGATTCAAAGTTGGTGACGAAAAAACAATTCCTAGAGCTTCAACTGCAGAAGTATATGCATCAATCGAATCCGATTTATTATTTGCAATAGCTAACTTAAATCCAACCGCTTCTCAATTGGGAAGAGCTACTAAAGGTTCTGCGCAAGCTTTACTTGGAAAAGCCTATTTATATCAAAATAAATTTGCCGATGCAGCCACCGTTTTAGATCAAGTAATTACTAGTGGAAACTATGATTTAGTGACTAATTACAATACCATTTTTGAAAATAATAACGAAAATAACATTGAATCCGTTTTTGAAGTACAATATACAGATGCACAAGGTGCTAGTTTTGATTGCTTACAATGTAGTGAAGGAAATGTAGCGGTAGGTTTTAATGGAATTAGAAATTATAGTGGTCCAAATTTCGATTCAGGTTTTAGTTTTAATTTGCCTACTCAAGAGGCTTATGATGCTTATGAAGTTGGCGATAATAGAAGAGATGTAGCGATTCTAAATATTGTGACTTGGGCTGCAGCAACAAGCGCAACTTATGGTACTGGTTACAAACATACTGGTTTTTTCAATAGAAAATATTTACCTAGAAAAGGCGATGCAAACATTGGAGACCAGAACTTAACCAACCCAAATAATTACAGAGCGATTCGTTATGCAGATGTGCTATTAATGGCTGCAGAAGCTTTCAATAGAAGTGGAAATGATACAAAAGGTAGAGAATATTTAAATTTAGTAAGAAGAAGAGCTTTTGGTGATACTTTTCATGATATTTCTGCATCTGGTGCAGCTTTAACAGATTTTATTTGGGCTGAAAGAAAACTAGAGTTAATTGGTGAAGGACATCGTTTCTTCGATTTAGTCAGAACTAATAAAGCTAGTACTTCTATATCTGGTTTCATTGCTGGAAAACATGAAATCTTTCCAATTCCGATTGAGGAAATTCAATTCTCTAACGGAAATTGGCAACAAAACCCTAACTACTAAAACAGTATACTATGAAAAATATTAAATTTATATTCAGCTTATTTATGATAGTTTTCTTAATTGGTTGTTCCAATGAAGATGATTTACCAAATGTTGATGGGATTAGTGCACCAGCTAATATCTCAGCTTTAATGACAATAAAACAAGATAATTCTGGAAAAGTTACCATTCTACCTAAAGGAGAAGGCGTTTCTCAGTTTGAAATAATTTTTGGAGACGGAACCGTTGAACCAGGATATGTTAGTCCGGGTGGAACTATTCAACATACTTATGAAGAAGGTACGTATGATGTGAAAATTATAGGTATGTCTTTAAACGGTAAAAAAACAGAAGTGATACAACCGCTAACAGTTTCGTTTTTACCTCCAACAAATTTAGAGGTTACCATTACACCTGGACCAAGTTTATCTGTTGCAGTAGCCGCAACGGCAGATTTAGAAACTTTTTTTCAAGTGTATTATGGAGATGTGCCTTCAGAAGTACCAGTAGATTTTATGGAAGGAGAAACAGTTTCTCACACTTATGCATCACCAGGAACTTATGCAATTCGAGTAGTCGCATTAAGCGGTGGTGTAGCTACAACAGAATTAACTCAAAATGTAACTATCACAAATTTATCTGCAGCTCCAGCACCAACTTTACCAGCTGCAAACGTGATTTCAATGTTTAGTGATACGTATACCAATGTACCTGTGGATACTTGGAGAACGTCATGGTCTCAAGCAGAT
>MGWJ01000126.1 GCA_001800945.1 Flavobacteria bacterium RIFCSPLOWO2_12_FULL_31_7 | reverse complement strand
AGCGATTGGTGCGAATGCCACAAATTTATTAGCTACTGCAGAATATGCCAAATATTCAACCAGAAGTAATAGTGATTTAACTTTCGATGAAAATGGCAAAAAGAAAACAGATACTAATGCTATGAGTTATTAGTATATTACTCAGTATAGTTACGGAATTGCAGAAAGTTTAAACTTAATTGCACCTAAATTATTTGGAGGTGCAAGTTATGACGATTTAGGTACAGATTCTGCTATGTATCAATTTATCGTGAATCAAAATGTTCCTGAAAATGAAGCTCGAGAATTAGTTAAACAAATGCCAACTTATTGGGGAGACCAAACTAGTGTAGCTGCCCCAGCATATATTGGAATTGTGGTGTTCTTCTTAGCTGTTTTAGCTTTATTCTTAGAAAAAAGAAATATTAAATATGCTTTAGTTGCTGGAGCTATTTTCTCAATATTATTATCTTATGGAAAGAATTTTGAACCTTTAACGAGTTTCTTTATTGATTATGTTCCGATGTATAACAAGTTCAGAGCAGTTTCCTCTATTCAGGTTATTTTAGAATTATGTTTGCCAGTTTTAGCCGCTTTAGGTTTAAACGCGTTTATCAATTCAGATGAAGAAAATAGAAAAAAACCTTTGTTATATGCAGGAGCAATTGTTGGAGGATTTTTGATCGTTATTTTATTTGCGAAAGGTATTTTTACTTTTTCTGGTGCTAATGACAAATTTTACGCACAACAGTATGGACCAGAAGTGATGAAAGTTCTTAAAGAAGACAGAGAAACTATGTATGCCGCTACGATTTTCCGTTCTTTAGGATTTTTTGCTGCTGCTTTTGGAATATTATTTTTCTACACTAAAAAGACCTTTTCACAATTTACAACTGTTGTTTTAGTTGGTTTAGTCATGGTGATCGATTTATTTGTGGTTGCGAAAAATTACGTAAAAGCTGATGATTTCGTTTCTAAAAGTCAAATTGAAAGACCTTTTGGTGAACCAACCGAAGCAGATGCTCGTATTTTAGAAGATACTACTCATTTTAGAGTTTTTGATATCGATGGAAATATGAATAGTGCTCGCGCTTCGTTTTATCATCAATCTATTGGTGGGTATCATGCTGCAAAACCTAAGAAAATTCAAGAGTTATTTGACTATCAAATTGCGAAAAACAATATTGAAATGTTAAATATGTTGAATGCAAAATACATTTTACAAACGAACAAAGAAGGTATTCAACAAGCTTTAGAAAACCCAAATGCGAATGGAAATGCTTGGTTTGTATCAAAAGTTAAGGTTGTGAAATCTGCCGACGAAGAAATGAAAGCTTTAGATAATTTGAAAACTAAAGACGAAGCCACTTATCAAGAAGAAAAATTTGTTAAAGGTAAAATGGTTCCTTTTAAAACGGGTAAAGATTCATTATCAACTATTGAGATGATTTCATACAAACCCAACCATTTAAAATACGTTTCTAATAATTCTAAAAATGGTTTTGGAGTGTTTTCTGAAATGTATTATGAAAAAGGTTGGATTGCTACAATTGATGGAAAAGAAACTAAAATATTTAATGTAAATTATGTTTTAAGAGGTTTACAAATTCCAGCAGGAAAACATACAATTGAATTCAAATTTGAACCACAGGTAGTGAAAACTGGAAGTATGATCTCTTTGATTTCTACACTTTTAATGCTTTTAACTATTGGTTTAGGAGTTTTTTATTGGAGAAAACAGAACAAGAATCTGGCTGAGATAAAATAAATTTACAAACCTGACAGGTTTCAAAAACCTGTCAGGTTTAATAACTACTATTTTGAAATCAAACAAAGTTTTAATTATCACTTATTATTGGCCGCCAGCTGGTGGACCAGGTGTTCAGCGTTGGTTGAAATTTGTCAAATATCTTCCAGATTTTGGAATAGAACCAATTGTTTATATTCCAGAAAATCCAAGTTATCCATTACTTGATGAAAAATTACTTGCTGAAGTTTCTGATTCAACAATTATTCTGAAAAATAAAATCTTTGAACCGTATGCTTTAGCTTCTTTTTTATCGAAAAACAAGACTAAAAAGTTAGGCGCTGGAATCATTACACAAAAGAAAAAGCAATCATTTATTGAAAAAGCCATGCTTTGGATTCGCGGAAACATGTTCATTCCAGATGCTAGAGTTTTTTGGGTAAAACCTTCAGTCAAATATTTAAAGAAATACATTCAAGAAAATAATATTGAAACTATTATAACTACTGGTCCGCCACATAGTTTGCATTTGATTGGTTTAGATTTAAAAAAACAATTGAATGTGAATTGGATTGCCGATTTTCGTGATCCGTGGACCACAATTGGTTATCATAAAGAACTGAAATTATCAAAGTGGGCGAGTGCTAAACACAAAGCTTTGGAAAAAGAAGTGATGAACACTTGTGATACGATTTTAGTGACTTCTCCAACGACAAAAATGGAATTTGAAAGTATTACCACTAAACCAATTGAAGTCATTACTAATGGTTATGATATCGAGAAAATCGAAAAGAAACCATTAGACGATAACTTTACATTGGCGCATATTGGTTCGTTTTTATCGGAAAGAAATCCGCAAATTTTATGGGAATCGTTATCGGAATTATTAGATGAAAATGAAGCTTTCGCAAGATTGTTTAAATTAAAATTAATCGGAGCCGTTAGTAAAGAAGTGTTACAATCCATTTCGGATTTTCAATTAGATAATTTTGTAGACAATTTAGGTTATGTTTCACATGAAGAAGCTTTGGTGCATCAAAGAAGTTCGCAAGTATTATTATTAATAGAAATTGATTCAGAAGATACCAAATGCATTATCCCAGGAAAACTTTTTGAATATATGGTTTCGGAGCGACCAATTTTAGCAATCGGACCAAAAAATTCTGATTTTGAAAATATAATCAAGCAGACTAATACAGGCGTTTTTTATCAATATAACGAGAAAATCGAGCTAAAAAGTCAAATTTTAATATATTTTAATCAATATATGAAAGATGATTTAAAAGTTAATGCGGTAGGTTTACAACAATTTAGTAGAAAGAATTTGACGGAGAAGTTAGCGAAACTTTTAAAGGAAAGAGACAAGTAAAAAGTAAAAGAGCCAAGTGAAAAGTTGAACATGAATTTAACAACACAGATTGGAAAAATTTTAGGAATTAATAATATCTGTTCAATTTGTGTTTTAAAAATTAAAAACTAAAGTATTAACGAATTTCGAACAACAAATTTTCAATTTTGAAATTAAAACTGAATACTAACAACTGAACACTGAATACTAAAAAAATGGGAATCGTAATCAAACAATCTATTAAAAACACCATTATTACCTTATTAGGTTTCGGAATTGGTGCGGCCAATACCTTGTTTATGTATCCTTATTTTTTAGGAAAAGACTATTTTGGTTTAACGGGTTATGTACTTTCAGCGGCTAATATTTTGTATCCAATTATGTCTTTTGGCATACAAAATACATTGATCAAATTCTTCAATGAAAACAATAAAACGGAAAAAGAATTAAATAGTTACATCACTTATATGCTGTTTGTTCCGCTGTTTTTCATCACGCCATTAATGTTGTTGTTTTACTTTTTTTACGACAGTATTGCACTTTACGAATCTCAAAAAAATAGTTTTGTTTATGATTTCGTTTGGGTAATTCCAATTATTGGGATTTTTATGGGTTATTTCGAGATTTTTTATGCTTGGTTGCGTGCTCACATGAAATCGGTTTTCGGAAGTTTTGTGAAAGAAGTTTTTGTTCGAATATTAATTACAATCTTGCTTTTTGCGGTTTATTTTGAATACATTTCACCAGCAGATTTTATTTATTCTTTGGTTTTAGTTTACGGAATTGGTTTGTTGTTAATAGTTTTTTATGCGAATAAAGTCAAAAATATTAGGTTGCATTTTAAAACACCAAAAAATAGTAAGGCCATTTTAACGTTTACGGTTTTCATTATTTTATCGGCAAGTATTGCGAATATGTTGTTAGATATAGACAAATATATGATTAAGCATTACATGAAAATTGACAATATTGCCTATTATTCAGTTGCGATTTTCATTGCGATGGTAATTTCTGTACCAAGTAGAGCTATGCATCAAATTACATATCCCATTACGGCCAAATTAATGAGCGAAAACAAATGGGAAGAATTGAATGAATTGTATAAAAAATCGTCTATTAGTTTGCAAGTTATTGGAGGCTTAATTATGCTAGGTATTTTTGTAAATATCAATCAACTATACTTGATGTTGCCAAAAGATTATGCACAAGGTTTATTAGTGGTTTTTACTATTGGTTTCTCCAAATATTTCGATTTAATTTTAGGAAATAATAATGCGATAATTTTCAATTCAAAATATTATCGCGCTGTTTTATTTTTAGGGTTAATGTTGGTGGTTTTAATTGTATTATTAAACATGTACTTCATTCCAAATTTTGGGTTAAACGGTGCTGCTTTTGCTACTTTAATTTCCATAGGAATGTATAGTTTAGCCAAATTACTATTTGTAGTTTTCAAAATGAAATTATTTCCGTTTACTAAAAATACTATTGTTTCATTTGTGATTAGTTTAGCTTTATTTTTCGGATTTTATTTCTGGGAATTTCCTTTTCATCCAATTTTAAATATTGGTTTGAAATCGATTTTGATTTCATGTTTATATTTAGGTATTCATTATTATTTCAAAGTTTCTAGTGATATTAATTATGTGATTAGAAATGTTTTAGGGAAGATTTTTAAGTAGAATATCATGAAAAAACTCTTTTTTTTTATTTTTCTTAGTTTTATTTCTTCTTGTAAAAAAGATCATCATTCCAATAATGATAATATAGTTGAAACGATAGGAAGCGAATCAGTTAAAACTATCAAACTCAAAAAAGAAACTATTACATTCCAATCAGATACCAATTGGCAAGAAAAATTTGTTTTATCTCACGATATTGATAAAGATTCTATTTGGAATAAACCTATTCGGTTTTATATTGATAATCCTAAGTGTGATAAAATAGCAACTAATTTTTATTTCGGTAGTTTTCGGCCAAGTGATAATTTACAAACAGCAAAATTATTAAATTTAGTCATTACAGATAATTCTGATTTGCGTCCATTTTATCGTTGGATTTTAGATAAAACAATTTTAATACAAGATGGTGCATTAGGAGAATATACTGGAGTTCCTGCAAGAAAATACGCTGAAAAATTTCCAAACGAGTTTTTTGAATATATGGATATAGATAAATCAGGGGAGAAATATTTATATTGGTATAATTCTATTTTATATAGTGGGTTTTATTTGCATGACGATTTTGATAAACCAGAAATTGTGAGAGAAAATTTTGCCAAAACCATGAAATCGAATTGTAAAAATTGCAATGAAACTATGAACAAAAGAATCAACAAGTTTGCTTTAGATTGTTTTCCAAACTTAGAGAAATAAAATCCATTTAATTCTTTCAATCAGCTTGCAAATCCTTTCGCAAAAAAAGTAAAAAAAATCCCGCTTCGTTTTCACGTTACGGGATTT
>MGWJ01000125.1 GCA_001800945.1 Flavobacteria bacterium RIFCSPLOWO2_12_FULL_31_7 | reverse complement strand
AACCTTCTGTAATGGTTGCGAATTGCGCCAATTTAACTTGTTGACCTGCGTTATTAATGAAAATCAAATTACTTACATCTTCAATATTTTTTCTATCAAAAGCATTGTATTTGATGTTAATATCGTACTCATATTCACCCGCTCTAAATTGTCCGTCTGTATTTCCGCTGTAAGCCGTTTGCATCGTCATACCAACTGTTTGTAATGACAATCCTAAAGCTGCCATTTTATCACGATCTACTTGAACATTTACTTCTGGATTTCCGTCTTCAACTGTTAATTTGATTTCTGTTGTTCCAGGAATTTTTCTTAATTCAGCTTCTGCTAATTTGGCAAATTTCATCGCACTTGCCACATCTGGACCAGTTACAACTAATCCTAACTTCGCATTTTCTGCTGTTCCCATAATACCAACAGGAACCGTTTTTACTTTCGCACCAATTAAAACTTTTTCTAATTGACGTTTAATTTTAGCAGCATAAACCGAAGCATCATCTGTACGATCTTTTTGATCAATCATTTTAATGTTAATCTCTGCTTTGTATGCGGTTGCTTGTGACGCACCCATTCCTTCAGAAGTTTGACCAACTGTTGTAATTTGGCTATATACATATTCTTGTTTTTTCAAATACGCTTCTGCTTTTTGCGTCATAAAGTTGGTTTGCTCTAATGAAGCGTCTTTTGGCATTTCAATTTTCACTAAAAACTCACCACTATCTGATGATGCGAAAAACTCACCACCAATAAATCCACCACCAATTAATCCGATCGTTGAAGTGAAGAACAATACTAAAACCACAACAATGGTTTTGATATAATGATCTAAACACCAAACTAATATATTTGTAACCCAATTTGTGAAACGAGTTAATACATTTTCGAAAGCTAAAATTGTTTTTCCGAATAAGTTTTTACCTTCAATATGTTCTAATTTTCCGAAACGAGATGACAACCAAGGAATAATTGTAAATGATGTTAAAAGTGACAATAAAGTAGAAATTACTACCGTCATACAGAATTGCGTAATGATGTTAGATACTAATCCAGAACTCATTGCAATTGGTAAAAACACTACCACAATAACCAAAGTAATTGACGTTACAGTTCCACCGATTTCGGCTGTTCCATCATACGCGGCACGTACTCGGTTTTTACCCATTTCCATGTGTCTGTAAATATTTTCTAATACTACAATCGCATCATCCACCAAAATACCTACTACTAATGAAAGTCCTAATAAACTCATTAAGTTCAGGGTGTAACCTAAGAAATAAATTCCGATAAAAGTGGCAATTAACGAAGCCGGAATCGACACCATTACGATTAATGAGTTTCTAACACTATGTAAGAAAAACAACATTACAATTGCTACTAAGATTACCGCAATTAATAAATCGTGGATTACAGAATCTGCAGCTTCAAGTGTGAAAATCGTACTGTCTTTAGCGGTTTCTAATTTTAAACTGTTGACTTTATAATCATTTTCCAATTTTTTAATTGTAGCAGCTACCGATTCACTTACTGCTACGGCATTTGCATCTGATTGTTTGATAATTTGTAAAACGATGGCGCTTTTCTGATTGACACGAGCAATTTTATCAGCAATTTTCTGAGTATCTTGAACGTCTGCGATATCTTGTAAACGAATTTGAATTCCGTTTTGAGAAGATACTACTAAATTTCTTAATTCCTCTACTGATTTATATTTTCCGGCTAAACGAATTAAAATCTTTTGATCACGTGTTTGAATGTTTCCTGTTGGGAAATCTAAATTAGAGGCTAAAATAGTTTGTTGCACTTGTGGTATCGACAAACCGTAACCTTGCATTTTCGTAGCATCTAAATTGACTTGAATTTCACGTTCTTGACCTCCAATAATGTTTACCTGAGCCACACCTTGTACACGAGATAAAACGGGCGTAACTTTTTTATCAATTAAATCATAAAACGCCGCTTCATCCATTTTTCCATAAGCACCAAGTGTAATAATTGGCATGTCGCTTAAAGAGAATTTATTTAACCCTGGTGTTTTGGCATCATCTGGTAAATTACTGATGATGGCATTAATTTTACGTTGTGCATCATTCATCGAAACATCAACATTAGCATCTGAAGTTAATGTGATAGAAACTACGGATAAACTTTCGTAGGATTTAGAATCAATTTTTTTGATGTTTTCTAAAGACGCAATCGCATCTTCAATCTTTTTGGTTACGGTATTTTCAACTTCACTGGGAGAAGCTCCTGGATAAACTGTAGAAACCGTAATTACATTCATATCAAATTTAGGAATTAACTCGTAGCCTAATTGATTGTAACTGAACAGTCCACCTAAAGTTAGAATTGTAAATAATACAATGACTAACGAAGGACGTTTTATAGATATTTCTGCTAATTTCATATGTTATCGTTTAAAGATTTTAGGAAAAAATCTTATTTAATAATTTCTAATTTTGTTCCGTCAACAATGTTCAATTGTCCCGTTACTACAACTTGATCTCCGTTGTTAAGTCCTTTTACAATTTCAACTTGATCACCTAAAATTCTTCCAGCAGTTACATTTTTAAGTACAGCTACTCCATTTTCGTTTACAAAAATTTGGTTACTGCTCACACTTCCTACGAAAGCATTTCTTGGCACAATCATTAAATTTTGTTTCTGTTGATTTGAAGAGAATTCAGCTGTTCCGTACATTCCTGCTTTTAAATCGTTTGAAGAATTGTTGGTGATTTCAATTTCAACTGGGAAGTTTAAAGTAGCGTCAGCTTTTGGTGCTACGAAAGTAATTTTTCCTGAAAACACTTTTCCTGGATATACATTTGAAGTTACGTTGATTACGTTTCCTAATTTTAAACCAGCCACTTGACCTTCATTAGCCGTAACTTTTAATTTTAATTTAGAAACGTTTACAATTTCGAACATTTGTGTTGGTGGCATTCCAGCTAAAATTGAACCTGGCTCGATCATTCTTTTGTTAACGATTCCGCTAATTGGCGCTTTAATTCTTGTATCGCCTACGTTAATTCTTGCTTGCGTTAATCTTGCTTTTGCATTTACCATTCCTAATCTTGCTTGATCTAATTGTTGTTTGGTAACACCGCCTGTTTTATAAGCATTTTCAAAACGATTATAATCTGTTAAAGCATTTTGGTATGCTGCTTCAGCTGTTTGAGCTTCTACATTAATAACGTCACTTCTAACAATAGCTAACGTTTGTCCGACACTCACTCTATCGCCTTCTTTCACTAAAACACTAATTACTTTTCCTGATTTTTCAGCACAAACAATTAATTCTTGAGTAGGTTCGAAAATACCATTCGAACTAAAATCTAAAGAAACTTCTTCCGTTTTTACAGTGGCAACTTTTACAGAAACTGATGCGTTTTTCTCCGCTACAACAGCTACTTTAGCCGCGTTTTCTTCTTTGTTTTTCATTAATATTACAGCTATTACTGCAATAGCTCCTAAAATTACTAATGAGGTGATAATATTTTTTTTCATGGTGTTACTTATTTGATTAATGATTTTAGTTCTCCTTTTGATTTGATTAATTGAATTTCGGCAAGTTTATAATCTAATATTGCCGCTGTATAATTATTTTGAGCATCAACTAAAGCGTTTTCAGCATCTAACAAATCCGTTAATGAAGCTAAACCTTGCGTGTAGTTGTTGTTTGTATTATTGAAAACTTCTTGAGCTAATTTGGCATTTTCTTTCTGATTTGAAATGGTAATTAAACTGTTTTCAATTTGTTTTTTAGAATTTTCGAAAGCTAAATCTAAAGCTAGTTTCGTATCATCTAAATCTACTTGTAAACTTTTTAAAGAGTTATCCGCTTGACGAACTTTAGCTCTAGTTCCGAATCCTGAAAAAATAGGCACTCTTAAACTTAAACCAACAGAAGCATAATCCGACCAATACACGCCATCAGATGGTTTAGCAAACCATGGCAATTGTGGTCCTTGACCGATGTAATTATAACCACCACTTAAAGATAAAGTTGGATAATAATACGCTTGGAAAGATTTCTTTTGTAATTCTAACAATTGTTCTTGTTTTTTTAGCACCAAATATTCTGTTCTTTTGGTTACATCTGCACTTGACAATATATCTTGTGGTGAAACTTCAAAAGCTGTTTGTGGAATAACAAGGGTGTTTTCCATTGGCATTCCCATGTAAAATTTCAGGGCATTTTCTTGAAGTGTAATCGCGTTTAATAGTTGTTGACGCATTGAATTGATATTATTCACACGAACACTAATTCTATCTAAATCAATTTTTTTAGCCAAACCGTTATTGTATTGTCCTTCAATAATAGTTTTAACTTTAGTGGTGTTTTTTAAATTATTTTCCACTACAATTAACTTTTGTTGTTGCACGTAAACTTGATAATAAGCGTTAGCCACACGTTCAATAACTTGTTCATCAGTTAATTGCGCGTTCAATTGATAAAATTCTCGAGTAGATTTTGCAGCTCTTAAACCTGTAAATACAGATTGATCAAACAAAGCTTGAGTTAAAGAAATTCCGGCTCCAGAATTCCATTTTTGACCAAAAGCTGCTTGAATAGTAGTTCCCGGTGCTCCAAAATTATCACCATCAATAACTGTCGTTTGCAAAATTGGATTGTAATTTAAACTTCCATTAGCTGCAATTTGCGGTAAGGCTCTTGAACGAACTTCTTGAATTTTATATTCACTATTTTCAACTTGCAATTTTGCTTTTTTAGCTTCAGCTTTATTCTCTAAAGCATATTGCAAAACTTCTTTCAAATTTAAAGTCTTTACTTCTTGTGCGTTCGCGTAAGAAACCAAGAACAATATTGAAATGATAATTTTATTTTTCATTCTATTGTTATATTAATTAGTATTTAATTGTAATTGTTTTTCTAATTCTTTGATTCCGGCTAATGTTGCCATAGCTCTGGTATGATATTCTAAAGCATCTAGCTCTAATTCTAACGCCTCTTTTTCTGAAGCAATGGTTTCGTTAATCGTAAAAATTAACATATAATAGAACCGAATATATTTTTCAACATCTAAGTTTTCTCTATATAAACCTTGTGCAATTCCTTTTACGATATTTTGTCTGAACATGATGTTACAATCGTCTAATTTATTGGCCATCATTTTGGAATAAATTTCAGGATAATGCTTTTTCAATTGGTAGATTGGAGAATCGTTAACCGACTTAAACATTTCTTTAAACATTTTTCTGATTTCGAAATTCTCTTCAATCGCATTATAGTCTTTAGCAACAATTTCATCAATAATTTTATGCACTTCGTCGTGCATTACAGATGTTCCTTCCTCAATTAATACTTCTTTGTTGCAAAAATATTTGTAAATGGTTTTTTTAGAAATACACATTTCACCAGCAATGTCATCCATTGTTACACTTTTGAAACCTAATTTCAAAAACATATCTGTCGCTTTTTTGATGATTTTATCTTTCATTTTTATTGGGTATTTTGTACTTTATTCTTTGTATGCCTATTCTTTTCGAAGGCAAAGATATTACGGAAACTTTTAATACTAAAATAGTTTCCATAATCTTCACATTAATTTAACATCTAAGAGTCGCCGATTTTTAAGCTGAAAATTCCCACCATTTAGGAAATACCTTTTCAGAATTCAGATTTGTTTTTTCTCCTATTAATGGTGTGATTAATTTTATTTCTGAAGTTTCTGCTAATTCACTGATTCTTGAAAGTGGTTCATTCCAATTATGGTTGGCTAATGTAAACTTAGAGGAATGTACTGGAAACAAAGCTCTTGCTTTTAAATCCATTGCCGCTTGAAGTACTTCATTTGGTGTCATGTGAATGTATTTCCAACTTTTATCATATTGTCCGTTTTCTAGAAAAGCCAAATCAAAAGGTCCGAATTGTTTACCAATTTCTGCAAAATGAGAATCGTACCCACTATCACCGCCGATAAACAATTTCGCAGTTGGTGTTTGTACTACGAATGACACCCAAAGTGCTTTGTTTCTGACAAAACTTCTTCCTGAAAAATGTCGGGCTGGAACAATGGTAACTTCAAAACCACCTTCAAATGTTATGGTTTCGTTCCAATCTTTTTCTATAATTAACTCGCTATCAAAACCCCAATGTTCAAAATGTGCTCCCGTTCCGATTCCGGTAATTACCGTTTTAATTTTAGGTTTCAATTTCATAATTGTCTTGTAATCCAAATGATCCCAATGGTCGTGTGAAATAAACAAATAATCTATTTCTGGAAAATCATCAGTGGTGTACACATTGGTGCCTTCAAATGCTTTCGTGGTGAAGGATAATGGAGAAGCATTGTTACTCAAAACTGGATCAACTAATATTTTTTTCCCATCAATTTGAACAAAATACGAAGAATGTCCGAACCAAACCACTACATTTTCTAATGGATTTAAATTCAGTAAATCGGTTTTAACGGTTGGAATATGTTGATTGGGTTTTTTGAATTCATTTTTGTTTAATACAAATTCTTTTAATACTGAAGTCATTGAAACCCCTTCTGTTAAACTTGGAGTATGACTTAAATTCTGGAACGCATTGTTTTTATAATTCGGAGAATTCTGTACCAGTTGTAACCTCCATCCTGAAGGGCGTTTTCCAAATTGTTCTTGTTGGAAAAACACGTTAATTCCGACAACTAGAACCACAACTAATAGGATTAAAAATATCATAATTAATTAATATTATTTGCTGTGAATTCTAAATTAGCAGTTAAGTTTAAATTATAACCAACTAATAATCCATTGTTTTCTATATTCGAATTGGAATACAAACCAAAATCTTGTCGATTGATTTCTCCAAAAATCTCAACCAAAACTTTTGAAGAATCGTTAGAATTTTCTAAAGTGGCAATTTTTGCATCTAACTCAACCACTTTTGTAATGTTATTGATCGTCAAATAGCCTTTTACGAAATTGATATCATCATTAATTTTTTCATAAGAAATCGATTTAAAAACCACGAAAGGATATTGGCTCGCGTTTAAATAATCTCTAAATTTTATATTATTTTTAATGTGTTCCAATTTGCCTTCTTTTTTATTCACGTCTAAAACAAACTCCAAATTGGCGTTTGTTAAGTGATTATTCTCAATTGCAATTGAACTCGAAAGTTGATTAAATGAACTATCCAAATAAGCAATACTTGAATTTTTTGCTCGAACCATAAAATCAGATTGATTTACATTTAGGTTCCATTTTATATTTGTCATTGCGGTACGATCTTAAAATTATGAGGCAAATGTATAACGGAAACTTTAGAAACTAAAATAGTTTCCGTGATTTTCACATAAATTTAACATTTAAATAAGTGAGTTTTTTTGCAATTATTAGTTTAAATTTACCAAAAATTACAAGTATGCTTTCATTATCAGATTACCAGAATGTTATTTCAGAAGCGTTTTCTAACTTACACATTAACAAACAGCCCAAAAACTTATACGAACCGATAGATTATATTTTATCGCTTGGCGGAAAAAGAATCCGACCAGTTTTAACGTTAATGGCTGCTGATATTTTTGATGGTGATCATAAAAAAGCCATTTCGGCAGCAAAAGCCGTAGAAGTTTTCCATAATTTTTCATTAGTTCACGATGATATTATGGACGATGCACCCTTACGACGCGGAAATGAAACCGTTCATGAAAAATGGAACTTGAATACTGGAATTTTATCTGGTGATGCGATGCTAATTTTAGCGTATCAATATTTTGAAGATTATGAACCAAAAATATTTCAAGCTTTAGCGAAGTTATTCAGTAAAACGGCTTTAGAAGTTTGCGAAGGACAACAATATGACGTAGATTTTGAAACCCGTGATGATGTTACCATTCCAGAGTATTTAAAAATGATTGAATACAAAACGGCAGTTTTATTAGGAGCTGCTATGAAAATGGGGGCTATTGTTGCGGAAACTTCAGAAGAAAATGCAAATTTAATTTACGATTTTGGATTAAATTTAGGAATTGCTTTCCAATTACAAGACGATTATTTAGATGCTTTTGGAAACCCAGAAACCTTTGGAAAACAAGTAGGTGGCGATATTATTGAGAACAAAAAAACCTATTTATACTTAAAAGCCATGGAGTTTTCAAACGAAGAAAACCAACAACAATTGTTGCATTTATTTTCGATTCAACCACAAGATAATACAGACAAAATTGAATCGGTAAAAAACATTTTTAATGCTTCTGGTGCGAGTAAAGCTACACAAGATGCGATAGCTAATTATACTGAAAAAGCATTTGAAACGTTGGAAAAAATGCATTTATCAGACGATAAAAAAATGATTTTAAGATTGTTTGGCGATAAATTAATGAACAGAAACGTTTAATTAATTAGACAATTTTCGATGTGCCAATTTTCAATTTAGCAAAATGAGTTATTTACCACCAGCAAACATCGACGCTTTGATTAACGAAGCAGAAGAAGAACATTTATATTTCAAATTGATAGAGCAAACTAACAAAGATTTTGCTTTAGCAAATGAAAATATAGATATTCCTTTGGATATTTTCCCGTTTGAATTAAAGCTTTTGGTTCAGGAAAAGATTCTTAAATTAATCAATCACAAATTTGCCGAATATTTAAATTTACTTTACATCATTGATGTTTCAGAAGATCAAATTAAGAAATTAGACGGTTCGGATGTATTTAAATTATCTGAAGACGTCACGTTCTTAATTTTAAAACGCGAATGGCAAAAAGTGTGGTTTCGAAATAAGTATTAAAACATCAATCGGATAAAAGGAACAAAAGCTTGTGAATACACATGATTGTCTGCTTTATGCAACACATTAAATTTTACTCCTAAAGTTACATTCTGAGCCCTATAACCTGCTCCTAAAAATAAAGCGGTATTCCAAAAAGTATCATCATACAAAAAATCGTCATCAAAATTTCTTTGGACTCTCAATTCTTCTAATTCAGCAGAAAGTTGAATTTCTTCTATTGGATGTACTAAACCAATTAAACTTCCACCAAAAATAGTCGATTTATATCCAATAGAATTAAAGTTAGAAGGATTTTGTTCTTGCGCTACATAACTTCCTGTCAAACCAACTCCAACTGAATAGGTTTTATTAAAATTATAGTAACCTGTTGGAGAAACAGAAATATTAGTAAAACCATTACCTACAGCTAATCCTAATCCACCACCAAATTGTACATGCTTCCAAAAAACACGCTTCTCTTTTGGAATACTATCTTGTTGTGAAAATAGAGATGCAGAATTCAAAAAAACAAGTGTGTAAAAAAACGTTTTTAGTAACTTTGCGTGTAATTTCATTAGAATTTTTACTTATTTGTTAATATCAACATAAAAGTATAAATTTCTTTGAACTTTTAGCATAAAAGTTTATACTTTTGCATAAATTTTTTTAACCAAATCGTCATTAAGACAGAATTATGGATAGGTTTTCCTTTTTAAACGCAGCACATACTGCATTTTTTGCAGATTTATACGACCAATATTTACAAAATCCGGATAGTGTAGAACCAAGTTGGAGAAGTTTTTTCCAAGGTTTCGATTTTGCCAATGAATTTTCTAATCCAGGTGAGCAAATTGCTTATGCTGCAAACAACGCCGTTTCTGGTGGAAACTCAGAGCAACTTCAAAAAGAATTTAACGTTCTTAGATTAATTGATGGCTATAGAACCAACGGGCATTTATTCACTAAAACAAATCCTGTTAGAGAAAGAAGAACGTATGCTCCTACTTTAGCTTTAGAAAATTATGGGTTATCTCAAGCTGATTTAACTACGGTTTTTGATGCCGCAAAAATGGTAAATATGAAACCAAGTACTTTGGCGGATATTATCAAGCATGTAGAAAGTGTATATTGCTCTTCAATTGGTGTTGAGTTCATGTACATCAGAGAACCAAAAGTTCTAGATTGGATTAAAAACAGATTAGACATCAACGACAATCAGCCGAATTTCTCAGCTGATGAAAAGAAAAATATATTAAAAAAATTAAATGAAGCGGTTTCTTTTGAGACTTTCTTACATACTAAATATGTAGGTCAAAAACGTTTTTCATTAGAAGGTTGTGAAGCAGCAATTCCTGCTTTAGATGCTTTAGTGGAAGCTGCGGCAGAAAAAGGTGTAGAACAATTTGTAATGGGAATGGCACACCGTGGTCGTTTGAATGTTTTAGCCAACATTTTTGGAAAAAACACACAAAATATTTTCTCAGAATTTGACGGAAAAGATTACGATGAAGACATGCATTTTGATGGTGACGTAAAATACCACTTAGGGTTAACTTCAGACAGAGTTACAGATTCTGGTAAAAAAATCAATTTAAACTTAGCGCCAAACCCTTCTCACTTAGAGACAGTTGGTGCGGTTATTGAAGGAATTACAAGAGCTAAACAAGACAGATATTTTGCTGACGATTTTTCAAAAGTTTTACCAATTGCCGTTCACGGTGATGCTGCTGTTGCAGGTCAAGGTATTGTTTATGAAATTATCCAAATGGCAAAATTAGATGGGTATAAAACTGGTGGAACAATCCATTTAGTAATTAATAACCAAGTTGGTTTTACCACAAATTATTTAGATGCCCGTTCATCAACCTATTGTACAGATATCGCAAAAGTAACGTTATCGCCAGTTTTACACGTAAATGCAGATGATGCAGAAGCAGTTGTACACGCGATGAAATTTGCTTTAGATTATCGTATGGAATTTGGTAGCGACATTTTTATCGATTTATTAGGATACAGAAAATATGGGCATAACGAAGGTGACGAACCTCGTTTCACACAGCCAAAATTATACAAAGCTATTTCAAAACATAAAAACTCAAGAGACATTTACGCGGAGAAGTTGAAAAACGAAGGCGTAATCGACGGAACTTATGTAAAAACACTAGAAGAGGCTTACAAAACAAAACTAGATGAAAACCTAGAAGAATCTCGTAAGAAAAGCTTAACGGTTATTTCTCCATTTATGCAAAATGAATGGACAGGTTTTGAGCAAGTTTCTGATGATACGATGCTTTCTAAATTTGATACGAAATTCGATAAGAAACAATTAACAGATATTGCTTCTACAATTACAGCATTACCATCAGACAAAAAATTCATTAGCAAAATCACGAAGTTAGTTGGTGATAGAAAAAATATGTTCTTCGAAAAAGACCAATTAGATTGGGCAATGGGAGAATTATTAGCCTATGGATCTTTATTAACTGAAGGGTACGATGTTCGTATTTCTGGACAAGACGTAGAGCGTGGAACTTTCTCACACCGTCATGCCGTAGTTAAAGTTGAAGAATCTGAAGAAGAAGTGGTTTTATTAAACGACATCAACAATAAAAAAGGAAACTTTTACATCTACAATTCACACCTTTCAGAATATGGTGTAGTTGGTTTTGAATATGGTTACGCTTTAGCTTCTCCAAACACTTTAACGATTTGGGAAGCACAGTTTGGAGATTTCTCTAACGGAGCGCAAATTATGATTGACCAATACATTTCTGCGGGTGAAGACAAGTGGAACAATCAAAACGGATTGGTTTTCTTATTGCCTCACGGATATGAAAATCAAGGTGCAGAACACTCTTCTGCTCGTATGGAACGTTACTTACAAATGTGTGCCAAACACAATATGTATGTAGCAGACGTTACTACTCCAGCGAACTTCTTCCACTTGATGAGAAGACAAATGAAAACGAAATTCCGTAAACCGTTAATTGTGTTTTCACCAAAAAGTTTACTACGTCATCCATCAGCAGTTTCTAGTGCGGATGAATTAGCAAATGGACAATTTCAAGAAATATTAGATGATCCGAATGTAACAGATAAAAAAGCAATTAAGTCTTTAGTATTCTGTACAGGAAAAGTATATTACGATATTATTGCAAAACGTGAAGAGTTAGGAAGAAATGATGTAGCAGTGGTTCGTTTAGAGCAATTGTTCCCATTAGCAACAGATCAAATCAAAGCGATTATCAATTCGTATCCAAATGCAGATGATTATGTTTGGGCACAAGAAGAACCAAAAAACATGGGAGCTTACGGATATATGTTAATGAATTTCGATTTAGTAAAATTACGTTTAGCCTCACCAAAAGCATACAGTGCACCAGCAGCAGGAAGTTACGAACGTTCGAAAAAACGTCAAGCGAATGCCATTGCTATGGTTTTTGACAAAAAATTATTTCAATAACAGATACAACACATTAATATATTTTAGGTAGCCTTTTCTCCTAAAACTAAAAACGAAAGAATATGATTTTAGAAATGAAAGTCCCATCACCGGGAGAATCTATCACCGAAGTTGAAATTGCAACTTGGTTAGTAAAAGACGGAGATTACGTTGAAAAAGATCAAGCTATTGCTGAAGTAGATTCAGACAAAGCAACGTTAGAATTACCTGCAGAAGCAAGCGGAATTATTACGCTTAAAGCAGAAGAAGGTGACGCTGTAGCGGTTGGACAAGTAGTTTGTCATATTGATACGGCTGCTGCAAAACCAGACGGAGCAACTGCTGCGCCTGCTGTTGAAAAAGCACCAGAAGTGAAAAAAGAAGAAGTAAAAGCAGCACCAGTTGCTGAAAAAACTTATGCTACTGGAACACCATCTCCAGCGGCTAAGAAAATATTAGACGAGAAAAACATCAATCCTTCTGACATCGTTGGAACAGGAAAAGGTGGAAGAATTACTACTGAAGATGCTGCTAATGCAGTTCCTTCAATGGGAACACCAACAAATGGATCTCGTGCTACAGAAAGAGTAAAACTTTCTATGTTACGTAGAAAAGTAGCAGAGCGTTTAGTAGCGGCTAAAAACGAAACAGCCATGTTAACTACTTTTAACGAAGTAAACATGACTCCAATTAACATTATCAGAAACCAATATAAAGACGAATTCAAAGCAAAACACAATGGTGTTAGTTTAGGTTACATGTCGTTCTTTACAAAAGCGGTTACAAGAGCTTTACAATTATATCCAGATGTGAATTCTATGATGGATGGTGATCATAAAGTAGCTTTTGATTTTGCAGATATTTCAATCGCAGTTTCTGGTCCAAAAGGATTAATGGTTCCTGTGGTTAGAAATGCAGAATTATTAACGTTCCGTGGTGTAGAAGCAGAAATTAAGCGTTTAGCATTACGTGCTCGTGACGGGCAAATTACAGTTGACGACATGACAGGTGGAACTTTCACAATTACAAATGGTGGAGTTTTCGGAAGTATGTTATCTACGCCAATTATCAACCCACCTCAATCTGGAATTTTAGGAATGCACAACATTATTGAGCGTCCAATTGCCGTAAACGGAAAAGTGGAAATTCACCCAATGATGTATGTAGCCTTATCTTATGACCACAGAATTATTGACGGAAGAGAATCTGTTGGTTTCTTAGTAGCGGTTAAAGAAGCATTAGAAAACCCAATGGAATTATTAATGGACAATAATCCTAAGAAAGCTTTAGAATTATAATAAATTCCAAATATATGAAATCCCAAATTCAAAAAGAGTTTGGGATTTTTTTATGTGAAAAAATCTGTTCAATTGTTAAATTATAAAAAATTAAGCACAAAAAATTAAAACTATTTTCAAAATAAATTTGAAAAAAATGTAGTTTTATTCCTTATTTTTGACACTTCATTATTTAATAATTGATTTTTTTCGTTTTTCAAAATGCATAAATTTATCTTCTTTTTCATACTATTAGTAACAGTTCCTAGAGTGTTTTCTCAGAATTTGAGTGAGGCGGAGATCAAAAAAACTAGAAGTATTCAAGAACAACTGATTTCAGAACCTGAAAAAGCTTATGTGGCTGCTTTGGAAATTAGCAAATCTAAAAACCAATTATTTAGTTTTTTCGGGAAATATTATGTTGCGAATTATTTTTACAACAAATCAGAATTCAATCACGCCAAGCAATTACTCCTTACACTTATAGATAGTATTGAAAAAAGCGACCCTGAAAAAGCTAATAAAGTCAACCAAGATTTAATTGGTATGTGTGTGAATAAACTCTTCTACATACATAAAAATTTAGGAGAATATGATTTAGCCTTGTTATATCTTGATAAATATAAAAAGAGGGTTCCTAGCAATCATTTTAACGAACAATATGGCTTAATTAAAGTGGCCATGGGCGATTACATTAATGGAATTGCTTTGCTAAAAAGAGAATTAAAAACCACTCCTCACCTAAAACTAGGTGTTGGAGAAAAAAAAGTAATGAACAAAAAATTATTTGCCGATAAATACAATATTATTGGTGAAGCCTATCAAAAGTATTATATCCAATCTAAAAAAGCAATACTTTTAGATTCTGCAAATTACTACTTTAATGTAGCTGCAAAAATGATGCTCGAAGATAATTTTTATCCAGAATATACAAGAGCCTTATTAAGTATGCGAGAGGCAAAAAGTGCTGCATTGGCAGGAGAATACATCAAATCATTGTCTTTATACAGAGAAAGAAAAAAATTTCCAAGCATCCAGGCAAACATTAGAACAGAACAACTATTTGATTTAGGAATGGCCGACTGCTTTCATCATTTAAAAGAAGTAGATTCCGCCATTTACTATTGCAAAAAATACATAAAAAACTATCAAATCACTAAGGTTTCAAAAGAAAATTTGTTAATGGCATACAACATTATGACGCAATGTTATAGTGCAAAAAAAGACAATAAAAACGCGTATCTGTACGCTCAAAAAAGTCTAGAATTGATTCAATCTATTGGAGGAATAAAAAATAAATCTCTAAATTTTCTCCATAATTATGATTTAAATAAAATTAAAGAAGAGTCGAATAGTATTATCGCATCGAAAAACTATTTTAAAATTTCTCTTTTTAGCATTTTAATCGTTTTGTCTTTTGTGATTTTTAGTTTTTATTATTATTACAAACTTCAGAAAGAGAAACATTACCGCTTTCTAAAAATCATTCAAAACCTAAAAGAATCAAAAAATTCAGAAATTAGCAATCCACAAATCGACAAAACAGAAGCACAACCCAAACAAATAATCGATGAAGAGCTAATTGAAAAAATAGGATTGGGATTAAAAAAATTAGAACAGAAGGAAACCTTTTTAGATCCAAATTTCAAATTAGCTTTTGTGGCAAAAAAATTAAACACAAATACAGCCTATTTGTCACAATATTTGAATCAAATAATGCAAAAGACCTTTTCGGAATACACCCAAGAATTACGAATACAATATGTACTCCAAAAACTTAATGACGCTCCTCATTTTCGTAAATATACCCTGCAAGCCATTGCAGAAGAAGTAGGCTATAAAGATGCCAATACTTTTGTTCGCGTATTTAAAAAGCAAACGGGACTAACTCCAAATTATTATATTGAAAAATTAAAAAACAGAAATTAATACATTGATAATCAAAAAAATAAACATCTTTAAAACTACTGATTATTTATAAATAGTCAAATAGATAAATTGTTCAGGTAGTTCTTTTGACATAATTTTGATGAAAATTTAATCCAAGTTAAGCTTCAAATCATCAAAATCAAAAAATGAAAAATAGAATTACTTTATTTTGCCTATTGGCATTTTTGTGTTTCATTCCTAATGCTGTTGCGCAATGTACTACTGCAACAAATGGATTATTTCCAGCTACTACCTATACACCAAACTGTAGTGGAAACTATGAAACATTAACCAGTCAAAGTTATACAGGCGAATACAGCAATGTGAATGTAATTGCGAACAAACAATATTCGTTCTCGAGTTCCGTGACAAATGATTATATTACAGTTACAAATGCAACTGGAACTGTTGTTTATGCAAGCGGAACACAACCCGTAATATGGGATTCTGGCAGTACCACTGGCGTTATCCGCTATTATCTTCATTCAAATGCTAGTTGTGCTAGTGAACAAGTGGAAAGGTCTCGCTATATTCGATGTGCGGATGCATCAAACTGCGTACCACCTTCAAATCTGGCGGTATCAAACATAACATCCAATTCTTGTAAAATGACTTGGACAGCGGCATCACCAGTGCCTTCTTCTAATTATGATATTTATATTGTTACAACAGATAGCGCACCTAATGCAAACTCTACTCCAACATTATTTAGTACAACTAACTTAACTACGTCTATATCTTTAAATGTAGCAGCTGGCACTACTTATTACTACTGGATACGCTCTAACTGTGGAGCTACAACTGGAGCATGGATTTCTGGCGGTAATTTTACTACACCATCTACATTAGCTTGTAACGGTGCAATTTATGGATTATATCCTGATGCAACTTTTACACCTGCTTGTACAGGAAGTACAGAACAAATCGTTGCAGATGCTTATGCAGTAGAATATTCAAATGTAAATGTATTATCAAATAAACAATATACTTTTAGAAGTTCAGTTTCCACAGATTTTATTACCATAACTAATGCAACAGGAACAGCGGTTTTAGCAAGTGGTTTAACTCCATTAACTTGGTTATCTGGTACAAATTCTGGAGTAGTTAGATACCATTTGAATGCCAATTCTAGTTGTGGAACTCAAAACTCCAACAGAGTAAGATCTATTACATGCGCTACAATAGCAAGCTGTAATGTTCCAACGCAACTATTTTACGATGGCTTAACTTCGACAACTAATAATATTGCATGGACGGCACCAAATCCTGTACCAAGCAATGGTTATATCTATTGTTACAGCACTATTAACGATCCGTTTTCTGCTAGTACAATTACGGGAACTGCCACAGACACTTTTGCTGTATTATCTAATTTATCTCCAAATACCACTTACTATTTTTGGGTAAAATCTAATTGTGGGGTTACACAAACCGATTGGGTTTCAGGAGGCTCGTTTACCACATTCCCAGCTTCTGGATGTAACGAACCAACGCAACTATTTTACGATGGCTTAACGTCGACAACTAATAATATTGCATGGACAGCACCAAATCCTGTACCAAGTAATGGTTATATCTATTGTTACAGCACTATTAACGATCCGTTTTCTGCTAGTGCAATTACGGGAACTGCCACAGACACTTTTGCTGTATTAACTAATTTATCTCCAAACACCACTTACTATTTTTGGGTAAAATCTAATTGTGGTACTACGCAAACCGATTGGGTTTCAGGAGGCTCGTTTACCACATATCCAGCTTCTGGATGTAATGAACCAACACAACTATTTTACGATGGCTTAACTTCAACCTCTAATAATATTGCATGGACAGCACCAAATCCTGTACCAAGTAATGGTTATATCTATTGTTACAGCACTGTTAACGATCCATTTTCTGCTAGTGCAATTACGGGAACTGCTACAGACACTTTTGCCGTATTAACTAATTTATCTCCAAATACCACTTACTATTTTTGGGTAAAATCTAATTGTGGGGCTACGCAAACCGATTGGGTTTCAGGAGGTTCATTTTCAACACAAACTCTTGCAATAGATACATTTTCAATGGACAAAGTAAAACTATATCCAAATCCTGTAAATGATGTCTTAAATATTTCATTAGATAAAGAAATTACAGGTGTTTCAATTTACAATTTATTAGGTCAAGAAGTTTTATCAAAATCTATAAATAGTAACGAAACTTCAATAGATGTTGCTGACTTAACCACGGGAACTTATTTGATAAAAGCAACTTCTAATAATGAAGTGAAAACATTAAAAATCGTTAAACAATAAAACGCAACTATTTCATTTATTAATTGAATCTATTTCTTAAAAAACTAACCAATTTATTTAACTATTTAACAAACAAATTTATGAGAGCACTTTCTTTAACTTTTATGGTATTAGCCTTTTTAGTAGGCGGTTTTTGCGCCGGAATTCTATTTAAAAACATTGACAACAGAATGGGATCTGATGGAGATCCTAAAAAAACAGACGAAGTTTATCAATTAGTAGAAAATGCCAAAAAACAAGTTGAAACCTTCAAAAAACAAGGAATTGATGTAACTAAAGTGGATGATCCGCAAATTCAAGAATATTTAGAACTTATTGAAAGTGTTCCACCAAGATGGCAAGTAGATTATGCTGGAAATACAGGAATTGTATTAGCAGCACTGGCTTTAGTTATGGTTGTTGTAGCCTTCATTAAAAAAGCACTTGTAACACCATTAAGTATTTTAGTGGCACTTTTATCAATAGTTCTTTGGTACATCACACCTTATATGGAAGAAGGAACATTTTCAGGTGCAAATCCTAAAACAATAGCATTAATAGCTTGTATTGGCCTTATGGTATGTGCGGCCTGTGCATTTATGAGCTACAAATTACATTTAAAAAAATCACAAGTAACAGTTTAATTAATCGTCTAAATTAATTTCATCATTCAAATAAAACATATGAAAATCAATCGCTTATTAGTAATCGTTTTTTTATTTTCTTTTACTTTTTCTCAAGCTCAATTGTCAGCTTTTATTAATGGAAAAGAAGTAAAATCTGGTGCAACAATCTCTAAAAAAGATTTAGCATCTTTACAAGTTAGTTTTAAAAACCCTAAAGATGTAACCGTTTATTCTGGTTTTACAAATTTATATGTAGAGTTTTCAGACAACACCAAAACCTACATCAACCATTGGACACTTCAAAAAGAAGGATATACAGCCATGTTAGATTTTATGAAAAAAACACCCGCAACAAAAAAGTTTGGTGTTTTTGAAGGTAAAGATTTCTTAACTAGAGGAAATACATTACAATGGATTTTAGACGGAGCTAATGGTGTAGAGAAGCAAAAAACCATTCGAGTAGAAGTAGGTTTTTGGGTTAAAGAAGAAACAGGTTATAAAGAATATGGTCCAAAAGTGGAATTATTAGAATCTATTTTCTTTAATGTACCAATTTGGGAATCAAAAAATTTATATTTACCTTATTTAGATTTAACTATTGACAAAACTAATATAAAGGAAGATATCAATACTAGTCAGACAGGAAGCACAGACAGGAGCGATACAGAAGTAGGCTACCAAATCCACAAAAATCAAGAAACTTATAAAATTTACACATTCGAAAAATCTGCACATCCAGGTTTGACAGTTGATGAATTAGCCAAAGATTTCATTCATAGAGTTACTTATCATTCAAATAACGATAAAGTAAAAAAAATTCATGAATATGATTTCGAAAAATATAATTTACCTTGGTATAATATCTGTGTACTTTTCCGAGATGAACAAATACAAAATGTAGATTATTACATAACCAAAGATGTGAAATCAAAAGATTTAATGAGTTTATATGAAAAAGTAGACTTTGGAAGCATGAAAGGATACACATTTCAATCTGGTCTGTACAATACCGGAAGACAAGATGGGAAAACTTATAAAGATGTAGGGCAATTCAGAATCTACATCTTAAATCATCCAACAAACCCAGATTTAACATTAATGATGTGTAATGAAATTGGAAGAGGTACGGAAACTGCACAAGCTATTGATACTTACATGCAAACGTTTCTAAAAAGCATTAAAAAATAATTTTTAAAAAATATTGAAATCCCAAACTTCATACTTTATGAGGGTTGGGATTAATTTTAAAACTAAAAAAATGGAAACTTTAGCAATTATAGGAATGATAATGATGGTGTTAGGATTTATAAATGCCGCTTGGGTTGGAATTCTTTACATCATATCATTAAGTACCGTTGCTGGCACCAAATTATCTAAGAAAGTAGGTACAGCAAATGAAAAAACAGACGAATATCTAGAACAAGGAAAAGCAACATCTAATGACTTGTTGAAAAAATTAATTTGGAGATTAGCCATCGGTTGTTCAGGTTGGCTAATGTTTTATATGGCAACAGGTCGTTTTTAAAATATAAATTGTACCTATGAGAAATTTGCAAATCGAATTGTTTAAAAGGAATTTTAAATTTCTATTGTGTATTGCTGCAACATTATTTTGCGGTTTAGGTGTTATTAGCTTCGGAACATTTTTCTTTAAAGAAGGTTTTTCTTGGTGGATTTTGATTGTTGGTTTACTATTAGTTTCGGGTTTTCTTTTATTTGCTTCAAAAATTTATACTTACTTATCAAATAAAAAACTGTATTTAATGGTAGAATCTGACGGAAATACAATCACTTTTTACAACAAAACAGATTCAGGCAAAACGTTCAATACCTCAGAAGTTATCGACCTAAATAAAATGGGTAGATTTTATATTGTTAAGAAAAGAACCCGATATTTAATGAATAATTATTCTTATGCTTTTGAAGAAAAAGGAAGCAGAACAAGTTTGTTTAAAACTAATGTAAACGTCTTTCCTTCTCTATTTGAAGCATCAGAAAGTGACAGAAATAAAGTTTTAGAATTTGTTAAAAGTATATATCCATCTATTGATTTAGGATATGAATCGGCTTGGCAAAAAAGTAAAAAAGGAATCCATTGAGTAAATCAAAAACATGAAAAACATTACGGTAAAGTTATTTATCTTGTTTTTGCTAATTTCTAGTAGCTTACAAAGTCAAGAAATAAAAATTGAACATGATAGAACCGTCATAGACACTAGTGATGTGATTAATGAAACTGTAATGCTAAGTGTTAAAAATTTTCCTGTTAACACAAACAGATGTGAACTTATAACCGCTTATGCAACTGATGAAACGCATCAAAAAATTAATCCCGAATATTTTTTAACACAAGCAAATAGAGAATTTTGGATTACTTTTATAAAAAATAAAAAGACTAAGAAATTACTATCTCTCCATGGTAAAGCACGCTTTTTTAATGTTTCAGAGGAATCAGAAACAATTATACAAGTTGATAGTATCCTAGAAAAAGTAAATGAAATTATCTACGAGAAAAATGAAGTTAAAATTATTATAATTGATCTTGAATCATTAAAATCAATAAGAGATAATAGTTCGTCAGAATATAAAAAGGAGATTAACAGCCTCATAAAAGCAAATAATTTAAATCAAAAATGGTTTGAAAAAACATTAAAAAAGACCTTTGAAAGTTATTATGAACTATTTAATATGTTGATTTATTGTGAAGATGCTAAAAATAGTGTTTTAGATATTGATTCACTTTTTACGACATACAATAAATATCCCGAAGGAATTAAAAATGATTCTATCAAAACGTTTCTTTTTTCAAGAAGCGATGCTACTAACATAGCTACAATAAGTATCAAAGATGCTTCAACATATCAAGAAATTGACTTCAAAGTAATTTTAGATGAGAATTAATTCGGTCGAATTTTATGGAAAATAATTGAAACTCAAATATTCAAAATATCATTCCCAAATTCACACTTCGACTCCACTCAGTGTAACAGAGTTTGGGATTTTTTTTGTTACTTTGTTTTATGAAGAAAACAGAGAAAAAAGCAGCGATAGGATTTATATTTTTAACCTTGGTAATAGACATTACAGGTTGGGGAATTATTATTCCGGTTGTACCAAAATTAATTCAAGAATTAACTGGTGGTGATTTAAGTGATGCTTCTAAAATTGGCGGTTGGTTGTTATTCACTTATGCATTTACTCAATTTTTATTGTCGCCTCTAATTGGAAATCTAAGTGATAAATACGGTCGTCGACCAATTATCTTATTTTCACTTTTAGGATTTTCGATAGATTATTTATTTATAGCCTTTGCTCCTACTTTAATGTGGCTTTTTGTAGCCCGATTTATATCTGGAATAACTGGGGCAAGTATCACTACAGCTACAGCTTACATTGCCGATATTAGCACGCCAGAAAACCGAGCTAAAAACTTCGGAATGATTGGTGCGGCTTTCGGAATTGGATTCATAATCGGACCAGTAATTGGTGGTTTGCTAGGACAATTTGGCGCAAGAGTTCCGTTTTATGCAGCAGCAGCTTTGTGCTTCATCAACTTCTTATATGGCTACTTTGTATTACCAGAATCGTTACCAAAAGAAAACCGAAGAGAACTAGATTGGAGTAAAACCAACCCGATTAAAGCTATTATGAACTTGAGAAAGTATCCTAAAATTTTTGGTTTATTTATTTCAATCATGTTGGTGTATATTGGTTCGCATGCCGTTCATAGCAATTGGAGTTATTTTACCATGTACCAATTCAAATGGGATGAAAAAATGGTCGGAATTTCTTTAGGAATTATCGGTTTGTTGGTCGGAATTGTACAAGGTGGTTTAATCCGATGGATCAATCCGAAAATTGGTAACGAGAAAAGCATCATT
This sequence comes from Flavobacteria bacterium RIFCSPLOWO2_12_FULL_31_7, assembly GCA_001800945.1. Classification (GTDB taxonomy): domain Bacteria; phylum Bacteroidota; class Bacteroidia; order Flavobacteriales; family Flavobacteriaceae; genus Flavobacterium. The sequence continues at coordinate 2,747 of MGWJ01000125.1, read as the reverse complement.
TACGGCTTAATTTTATACACATTAGGTATGTTTTTATTTTCAATGGCTACAGAAAGTTGGATGATGTTTACCTTTTTAATTCCGTATTGTTTAGGTGGAATTGCGGGTCCGGCTTTACAATCTGTCATTACAGAAAATGTTCCAGCTAACGAACAAGGAGAAATTCAGGGAACTTTAACGAGTATTATGAGTGCCACGGCGATTATCGGACCACCATTGATGTCGAATGTATTTTATAATTTTTCTAATAAAAATGCGACCATACATTTCCCAGGAGCACCTTTTATTTTAGGTGGAATTTTGATGTTATTTAGTGCGATTATTGCTTTTTATTCGTTTAAAAAACAACGCTTACTTGCCGCAATAACTATAGCAAATACAGACACAAATTCGGATAATCAATAATTGCGTTTCCTTTGAGTAACACATCGGCACCAATAATACCATCAACAGGTTTTATTTTTTGCTGTGATAAGGCTTCGTTTACGTGAGATAAATCGAATAGTATAAAAGTAGCAGGCAATTGTTTCCAAGAACCAATTTGGAGATAATTGCCTTTTGATATTTTAGCATACATAGTTGTAGAACTGGCGCTAGCTGCAAAGCTTTCGTAATCTTTAACTTCCAATCGGTATTTTTCAATACTCTCTAAACCGATACAAGTATTAGAAGCTCCTGTATCTAAAATAAAATTTCCAGCAATACCATTTACTTTAACTTTAATTAGTAAATGCTGCGTTTTTAAAAACTTAAATTTAATGCCTTTGTATTTTTTTTCTTTTAAAAACGCAGGTAAATCTTTCATTTATTTTAATTCGTTACGATATAATATTGCCAAGGTTGCAATGAAATTTCTTTCCCTTTTGAAAAGCTTATTTTTTCATTAGTCATAAAATTAGTAAAAGTTCCGCTTAATTCCAATTTAACTTTCTGATTCGTTTTAGAAAGATTGGCGATATAAATTACTTTTTTACCTTTATTTTCTCGTTCGAAAGCTAAAATAGTAGTATCTGAAGAAGTGTTTATCCTGTTGAATCCTGCAGGATTTTTCCCTCCGTTTAAAGCAGAGTTTTCGTTTTTTAATTGACCTAATTTTGCTCTCAAATCCCAAGCCGCACCTTTTGTTTTTGGAATGGAATCTTTCTCGAAAAACTTCAAACTGTGATTCAATCCGTATTCGTTTCCGCTATAAACTAATGGCATTCCGGGCATCACATACGTTAATACTGTCATTGCTTCTTCCGCCTCGCCTAATCGAGATGAAATGGTTCCATTCCATGAATTTTCATCATGATTGTCTACGAAATTCATTAAAATATCATTGGCTTCGTATTTTTTATTTTTCTCTACCATATATTTATCCCAAGCCGAAACATTTTCTTTGCCTTGTGCGATTTTGTTACTTGTATGATGCCCGTCCCAAGCGTAAGCCATATCAAATAAATTGTCTTTTAATAATTCTGGTTCCCAAGCCTCTGCTAACATGAAAATATTTTTCTCTTTGCGTAATTCTGGAATCGCTTGTTGCCAAAAATCGGTTGGCACATTTCCGGCTACATCACAACGGAAACCGTCAATGCCTTCTTTTTGAATCCAATATTTCATGTCGGCAGTCATTTCTTTACGAAGTGCTTGATTGTCATAATTTAAATCGGCTACATCTGTCCAACCCCAAGATTTTCCTGTTTCTGGATTGATAGGATCGATAATTTCACCTTTTTCATTTTTGGTATAATATTCTGGATGTTCATTAATCCAAACGTGATCCCAACCTGTGTGATTAGGAACCCAATCTAAGATTACATAAATGCCATTAGCATGAGCGGTTTTGACTAATTTTCTGAAATCGTCCATCGTACCAAATTCAGGATTGACTTTTTTAAAATCAGAAACCGCATAATAACTTCCTAAATATTTATGTTGTTCCGCTGCTGGCATTTCTGAGGCAAATTTGCTATCATCGCCACCAGTTGCTTTTCTTTTCGTTTGCGAAATAGGAAAAATCGGCATCACCCAAATTACTTTTACACCCAATTGTTTCAAATTTGGAATGTCTTTGGTAAACGCATTGAACGAACCTTCTGGCGAATATTGACGAATGTTCACTTGGTAAATCACCGCATTTTCTAAACTGCTATCGGTTAAATGATAACCTTCAGGTGGCAAATTCACGATTTGTGGTTGCGAGGTTTTACAACTAAATAATGTTGAAATGATTAATCCTGATAAAAGAATCTTCTTCATGTTTATTTTTTTAATTCTAAGATTAAACTCGATTTTCCTTCAATGGTAAGTTCCGATTTTAAATCGAAATTTACTTCAGAAATTACATCTTTTCCGCTTGAATAAGAACCTAAACTTTCTTTGAAACGGTCTAATTTAAAAGTTTGCTTGTCTTTACTATTGTTTACCACAACCATTACGCTTTCGGTATCGTTGTAACGAAAATACACATAAACGTTATTATCTGGAAGATAATGCATTAATTTTCCGTTGTGAATCACCGATTTAGATTTTCTCCAATTGAAAACTTTAGCCGTAAAATCAAAATATTTAGCTTGCTCTGCGGTTCTACCTGAAGCTGAAAAAGCGTTGTTTTTATCTGAATTCCATCCACCTGGAAAATCTTGTCTGATATCGGCATCACCTTTTCCTTTATCGCCTGCCATTCCAATTTCAGAACCGTAATACAATTGTGGAATGCCTCGCATGGTAGCTAAAATTGTCATGGCCATTTTATACTTACT
>MGWJ01000124.1 GCA_001800945.1 Flavobacteria bacterium RIFCSPLOWO2_12_FULL_31_7 | reverse complement strand
AACTTGGTCCTTCTGCAGAAAGCAAAACTACTCCAATAGAAGTATCTTCTTGCGCATCATAAAAAGCATCAATTAATTCTTTTGTTGTTTTGGGACGAAATGCGTTACGCACATCTGGTCTGTTAAAAGCAATTCTGGCTACACCATCACATTTTTTATACGTTATATCTTCGTATTCTTTTACGATTTTCCAATTGATATTTGACATTTTGAATATTTTTTTATCAAAAATACTTCAAAAATACTTTAATTTGCAAAAGCAGTAGATAATTTTATGAAATTCAAATCCGCCTTTAGTAAGCTCAACTTTATAATACCTTTATTACCAGTATCAATAATACTTATTTTAAGCGTTTTTACAGAAGAAGATACCAGCTTAATTATTTTTCCAGCATTAGGAATTTATGTTTTTATGGTTTTGCTTTTTTCTATTTTATATTACACTATTTACTATGAAATACAAAAAGAAGTTTTAATCATTTCGATGTTTTTCTATAAAACTAAAATTAAAATTTCTGATATCAGAAGCATTAAATATTCTGATTCAATTGTTAAACCAAACTTTTACAAACCAGGATGTCATCACAAAGGTTTAGAAATTATATATCATAAATACGATGACATTTTTATTTCTCCAGAAAACAGAGAACTATTTATTGCTCAATTACAAGAAATCAACCCCAACATAGAAATCAAAAAATAATGAAAATACGCATTTTACTACTTACAACACTTACTTTACTTACTATAGCTTGCAACGACAAATCAAAAGATTTCTCACAAAAAAATGGCACTCAAAAAAACCAAGGCGAATTTTTTGTAGCTTTCAACGAGTTAGACAAATCGTATTGCGACAAACAAAACAAAGAAATCAGTTATTTATATAATAAGTTAATCAATAATAATGAGTTTTATGGTCAATTTTTAGTCGCAAAAAACGGAAAAATTTTATTTGAAGATTATCAAGGATTTGCCTATAAAGAAAAAGACGATAAAAACAGAAAAAACAAACCCCTACATATTGCATCAGTAAGTAAAGTCTTAACAGCTGCAGTGGTTTTACGAATGGTGGATCAAGGAAAAATTGGTTTAGATGATAAGGTTTCGAAATATCTAAAAGGTTTTTATCATGACGACATAACAGTCAGAATGTTGTTGAATCACCGAAGTGGTTTACGTCATTATGGCTATTTTATTGAACGTGATGTGAAATGGGACAAAAAGAAACGCATCACCAATCAGGATATTTTAGATTTGATCAATTCGGGAAAAATTCATTTAGAAAGTAAACCTGGAACTCGTTTTGCATATTGTAACACAAACTATTCTTTACTGGCTTTAATCATTGAAAAAGTTTCTGGAATGCGTTATCATGAAGCTATGGACAAACTACTTTTCAAACCATTAGGCATGAAAAATACATTTGTTTTTGATTATGAAAAACATCATGATACAGTAAGTCAAACCTACAAAGCAAATAGATTACGATTAGCATTTGACCATTTAGATTTGGTTTATGGCGATAAAAATATTTATTCAACCGCACGCGATTTACTAAAATTTGATTTAGCAACCTATTCAGATAAATTTTTTAGCGACAAACTTCGAAAAGAAATTTTCAAAGGCTACAGCTACGAATCGAAAGGCGAAAAAAACTACGGATTAGGCATTCGTTTACGTGAATGGAAGGAAGCACCTACATTAACATACCATAATGGTTGGTGGCATGGAAATACCTCTTCATACATTACTCAAAAAACGGATAGTGTTACAATTATAGCATTGTCAAATAAAATGACACACAAAACGTATCAAACTAAAAAGTTTATTGCCTTGTTTAATCCTAAATATCCAGTAAAACTAGACAATAGTGATGTTGGTGGCGCGAATGAGTAAGTGGAATTTGGGATTTACGATTTGGGATTTCGTGAAAACATAAACAAGCTTAGTCTGACCGTTTTTGAAAATATAAAAATTGATTTCAAAAATTCTATAAATAATTAATTACATTATTGTCAAGCTGAGCGGAGTCGAAGCCTGCTGGAAATACATTTTAAAGTTTAAGAAGTATCTAGTTTTCAACAATAATTTAAGGCATTTTTCGTTTTTCTAAAAAAACAAAATGGTATTAAAATCAGCTTTTACTATATTTTCCATTCTGTTCATTAGTTATGCTTCGATAAAAAGTTCAATTAATACGAATAGAAAACAACTATTGCAATCGTATAAAAATTCTTCAAATAAATCAGAAACTTTAAATCAGATTCGAAATAAATTCACAAAGCATTTATTAGAAGAAATTATACCACAATGGTATGGTACGAAATGGAGTTTTGATGGCTATTCAGAAATTCCAAAATCGGGTAGTATTGCTTGTGGTTATTTTGTTTCTACTACTTTACGCGATGTAGGTTTCAATATTAACAGATACAAACTCGCCCAAAAAGCGCCATATCATGAAGCTAAAGTGATTGCTTGTGGCACAACAATTGAAACACTTCAAGACAAATCAAAAGAAGAATTAAAAGCGTATTTTATTAAAAATAAAAAAGACGGATTGTATTTTATTGGTTTAGATTTTCATGTGGGTTTTATTTTAAAAGAAAATCAAAACGTGTATTTCATTCACTCAAATTACCTAAATAATTCTGGACCAACAAAAGAAAAAATAGACAATTCTAAAGTGATGAAAAGTAGTGTTTACCATTTTTGTCACATCACTCACAACGATGTTTTACTCAAAAAATGGTTAAATAATGAAGTCGTAGTTACAAATTAGCCTCTTAAACTCTAACAATAGAAGAAAATTTACTAATTTTGCAAAAAATTTGAACCATGATTTTACCAATATACGGATACGGCGAAGCAGTTTTAAGAAAGGTTTGCGTTGACATTCCACAAGATTATCCAAACTTAACAGAAATTTTAAGCAACATGTATGAAACCATGTACAATGCTTATGGTGTAGGTTTGGCTGCTCCTCAAGTAGGTTTAGCTATTCGCTTATTTGTTATAGATACAACTCCATTTGCCGATAGCGATGAAGTTTCAAAAGAAGAAGCGGAAGAATTAAAAGGTTTCAAACAAACTTTTATCAATGCCAAAATTATTAAAGAAGAAGGTGAAATTTGGGGTTTTAACGAAGGTTGTTTAAGTATCCCTGATGTTCGTGAAGACGTATTTCGTCATGATACAATTACTATTGAGTACGTTGATGAAAATTTCGTAAAAAAAACAGAAACTTATAACGGATTGATTGCCAGAGTTATTCAGCACGAATACGATCATATCGAAGGAATTTTATTTACGGATCACCTTTCCATGTTAAAGAAAAAATTAGTCGGTAAAAAATTGCAAAACATCATGGAAGGCAAAGCCAGACCAGATTACCGCATGAAATTTGCCAATTTAAAAATTAAGTAAAAATTAAGAACTTCAAGTTTGTTTTTGAAATATTAAAATATATATTTGCCATCCTTTAAAATTATAAAACTATGAGTTTTCAAAAAATATTAGCCATTTCTGGGAAACCAGGATTATATGAATTAAAAGTACAAACACGTTCTGGATTTGTGGCTGAAGCTTTATTAGACGGTAAAAAAATTACTGTAGGATTAAGAAGCAATGTAAGTTTATTGTCTGAAATTGCAGTTTATACATACAACGAAGAAGTGAAATTAATCGAAATCTTCAAAACTATCGCTGCCAAAGAAAACGGAGAACCTACCATTTCTCATAAAGAAAGCGACGACAAATTAAGAAGCTATTTCAGAGAAATTCTACCAGAATTTGATGAAGACCGCGTGTACACTTCAGACATCAAAAAAATCTTCAATTGGTACAACATTTTACAACCAAAAGGTTATGTTTCGGTTGAAGCTTTAAATACAGAAGCCAAAGAAGAAGAAACTGCCGCTGAGTAATTTAATCTTGTTCAAAAATTATATATCAATCCCATTCTTATTTTAGATTGGGATTTTTTTGTAGCAGACAAATCCCCTTCAAACACGTTTAGTCGTGTCTTCCGCTAAATCTTTTATTAATTGAAAAAAACAATTAATAAAAGGATGCCGCTCCAACCACGGCTAGATTACACGTGTATTTTTTCAAATCATAATTTATACGTATTTTTATCAAAACAAAACTTTTTATCTCACAAAATGAACACACGCCAACAACAATTAAAAGCCTTTGAAAGATTATTAGATATCATGGACGATTTACGCGAAAAATGTCCGTGGGATAAAAAACAAACCCTAGAAAGTTTACGCCATTTAACAATAGAAGAAACCTACGAATTAGGTGACGCCATTTTAGACAACGATTTACCAGAAATCAAAAAAGAATTAGGAGATTTATTATTACATATTGTCTTTTACGCCAAAATTGGTTCGGAAACTAATTCTTTTGATATTGCAGATGTAGCGAATAGTATTTGTGATAAATTAATTGATCGTCATCCACATATTTATGGTGATGTAGTAGTGGAAAATGAAGAACAAGTTAAACAAAACTGGGAAAAACTAAAATTAAAAGAAGGACGAAAATCAGTTTTAGAAGGCGTTCCAAAAAGTTTACCAGCGTTAGTAAAGGCAAGCCGAATTCAAGATAAAGTAAAAGGTGTAGGATTCGATTGGGAAGAATCGCATCAAGTTTGGGAAAAAGTAGAAGAAGAAATTGCCGAATTACAAGCAGAAATCGCAGCCAATAATCAAGATAAAATGGAAGCAGAATTTGGTGATGTTTTATTTTCTCTAATTAATTATGCACGCTTTTTAAAAATAAATCCAGAAGATGCTTTAGAACGCACCAACAAAAAATTCATCAAACGTTTTATGTATTTAGAAAGTAAAGCTTCCGAATTGGGAAAATCTTTATCGGATATGACATTAGCAGAAATGGATGTATTTTGGGAAGAAGCTAAAAAAATGTAAGTATAATTTTCATAACACAAATTTAAGAAATCAAATTAATTAGTAAAATTTCTCCAACCTGTGTTTTGAAACATATAAATATGACATTAAACCTTTTATGAAATTATAAGTCTAAGTTATTAAACACTCTATCATGAAACTAAAACATCTACTACTAATTAGCTTATTATCTATTTTCATTTCATGTGGCAATGATGACACACCTGCTCCTACACCAACTGAAGAAGCGATGTACTTTCCTCCAATGACAGGCACAACTTGGGAAACTAAAACACCAGAAAGTTTAGGTTGGAATACGGCAAACATTGCAGCATTAAACACTTACTTAAGCGACAAACATACCAAAGGTTTTATTGTATTACACAATGGAAAAATTGTAATTGAAGAATATTATAACGGACATAATGCTACATTACCTTGGTATTGGGCAAGTGCTGGGAAAACTTTAACTTCAACTGTTACAGGAATTGCGGAACAAGAAGGCTTTTTAAATAGTAATAATAAAGTTTCTGATTATATAGGAACTGGCTGGACAAGCGCACCATTAGCCAAGGAAAACCTAATTACTTGCAAAAATTTATTATCAATGAATTCTGGTTTAGACGATACATTAGGAGACGATGTTTCACCAGCAAATTTACAATATGTGGCCGATGCAGGAACGCGTTGGGCCTATCATAATGTATATGTAAAATTACAAGATGTAGTAGCACAAGCAACGGGACAAACTTGGAATACTTATTTCAATACAAAATTAAGAGATAAAATAGGCATGACAGGTACGTGGATTCAAGATGGCGATTTAAGTGTATATTGGAGTACACCCAGAAGTATGGCTCGTTTTGGTTTGTTAGCATTAGCAAAAGGAAATTGGAATGGTACGCAAATTGTTAATGCTGCTTATTTAAATAGTGCCACTACCACTTCACAATCTATCAATCAGGCTTATGGCTATTTGTGGTGGCTGAATGGAAAAACCTCTTACCATTTACCACAAACACAATTTCAATTTAGTGGAACATTAATTCCAAGTGCACCAGCAGATATGTATTGCGCATTAGGTAAAAACGACCAAAAAATATATGTAGTTCCAAGTAAGAAATTAGTCATTATCCGAATGGGAGATGTTGCCGATGGTGTCAACTTTGCATTATCTGATTTTGACGAAACCCTTTGGGAAAAAATTAGTGCAGTAATCAATTAAAAAAATCCCAATTTGTATTATCAAATTGGGATTTTTTTTAGTCTCTTTCTTGAAGTAATGCTTCATCAAATTCCATATGGTCTATAATTTCTTCTGAAATCTCAGGCTTTGATAATTTTAATAAATTAAACTTTTCAAATTGTTCTAAATTTTCTTCTTCACCATTAAAATAAGGAAAAACATCCATAATTGGCGATTCGGAAATCATAGGAATGGTGTACTCACCCATCGTACCATTCATAACTGTTACGGTATTGTCAAAAGCTTCTTTAATATCATTGGCTTGCAATAAAATATTGATATTCGATTTTCTTTCTTTTCCGCTTTCTTCATCATAAGCTAAAAGTGAAACTTTCGATTTGAACCAACGATCTGCATTTTCAAAAGGATGAATTTCTGAATAGTTGGCAAATTTGATTGAAGTAACTTTAAATTCCTCGCTAACATAAGCAGCCATTTCTTCATTAATTCTTGTTTCCGCTTCCGTATAAGATAATGCATCAACTAAATATGGTTCAGTGACTACTTTTTGTACACCAGAATCATCTATTTTTCTATATTTCACTTTGCATTCAAACCAAATTGCACTCATATTTTTTTCTAATTAATTTTAAGCAGCAAATATAAGTTTTCAAAAAAAAATCAGGTAAAATTACACGCAATAGATATTCACAATAGAGTAATTTAAAATTAATTTGAATAAAGAAAATGATAAAAAAAACCACCATAATTTCTTATAGCGGTTCTTGAATTTTATAAATTAAATCACTTGAAAATAAATTAAAATCGCCAAGACTTTAGCAGCCAATGATAAATCAATTGATTTACGATTAAATAGATTACTACCGGAATAATTATAATAAAGCTCCATAAATAATAGTCTATATTTTTTTGCAGTAATCCATTTGAAATTTCTGAAGTAGCGAAAAAATATTGGCCAATAGAAAGCAAAATCAAACTCAATACTAAAACTAGGGCAACATTAAAACTAAAAAACCTACTGATAGAACTTACCATTTTCTTTGGCGAATAACCTAAAGCATATTTTATGGAAACTTCTTCCTGCTTTTCTAAAAATTGCATTTTAATAAAATTAACAATCATAAAAAGACAAAGAATAAATATAAAAACTCCAATGAATGCTATAGCTCTTAACACTAAGAATAATTTGCCTTTAATTTTGGCCGAACGCAAAGATTCCTGATTCGATTCGTAGCCTTTTTTAGTCATTTTGGCAATTAAATCTTGATCCGAAACGTCATTAACTTTTACTAAAATTCTGGTATTAATATCTTTATTTGCTTGAGTGTAAGCCTGAGTAGCATTAATAGAATCTAAAAACTTTTTAGGAACTAATACTGAATGAATTCTGTCAGACAAACCTATTAATCTTCCTTTATATTTTAAATTTTTATCTTTTAAAGTAATATTAATATTGACTTCAATTTTTTTAGCAAATTCTTCTGTGATTTGAGGTAAACCTTGATTTAAAGCAAATCCGTAATTGTATAAATTTAAATATTCGCTAGAAATAATGATGGGAATAGTATTGTCTTTTACAACAAATTCAGACAAGTCTTTAACATCAAT
>MGWJ01000123.1 GCA_001800945.1 Flavobacteria bacterium RIFCSPLOWO2_12_FULL_31_7 | reverse complement strand
CTATTTTTTAAATAATGGATATAATCTTCCTGCTTCAGAAGCATCAATATTTTGAATTTGGTATATTGTACCATCAACTGATTTTACAACCAAATGTTTCGAGTTTTCGTCATTTTCAATCGAAAAATTACTACTTTGTAAATACTTTCCATCTTGATAAAATGAAATTTTAAACTTATTGTTTTTTACCCAAAATATTCTTGTTGGTGATTCTATTTTTTCAGCATCCTGCCATTCGTGTTTTGAAAAATCATCTAAATAAAATCCTTTTACAAAATGCACCGTTTGATCTACTTCATTAAAAATTACTAAACTAGAATGTTCTGGTGTATCAACAAATTGCACTACTTTTTCAAAATTATTATCATAGGAATCTTGAATCTCAATTTTGTCTCCATCACCTTTTAAAACCGATAAATAATCTTTTTCCGAATAAGCAATTTTTTGATAGTGTTGCAACAACGAATCTTTTTCTCGAAATACCTCATCGTATTTTTTTACGAAATCTAAATCAAGATTTGTACTTCCAGAAGTTGCTCCATCTGCATACGTAATTTTCACAAACGTAAATGAATTATCTTCTGGCAAAGCTCGACTCAATTTTGCGATTTTAATTCGATTATTTTTCGCATCGAATTCGTAATTGTAATCGATTCGAGAACTATCATTATACACTTGAGTTTTTATATTTCTAAAAGCATCATACGAAAAACTGGTCTCCGATTTAAAATCTCCCGAAACAAATTCCTTGTATTTTACCAATCCGTTTTCAAAGTATTCTTTGGTAAAATCAGTTCCTATTCCCTCGCCATCTTTATTGAGTTTTGTATAAGTGGTAGTGCCTTTATAATCTTGATACAAAATTGTTTTTACCACTTCATTTCGCAAGTCTTTTTCAATTTCTTTGATTCGATTTCCGTTTTTGTCATATTCGTAGAAAGTAGTTTGCATTCCTTCAGCAATCATTTTTCTCAATTTCCCTTTTTCGTATTGAAATAAGAACTTCATTGGATATCCAAATTTTCCTTCAACTGACTTATATGCAATTTCTTTGATCGTAAAATCTGGATTATAATGATACTGATATTCTCCAATTAGTCTATTTTCTCCAAAATACGACTCAAGTGTTTGCTTCTGAAAATAAGTGTTTTTGATTTCAGTGATATAGGTATTCTCTCTAACAAATCCTTTTGTTTCCTTATTGAATTTATAAAGCGATTCTTCCACTTTTATCACATCATTAGAATACCCAAAATCAGAAGTTCTAAATTGTTGTTGGGCGAAAATGGGAATACAACTTAGAAAAAAAAGAAAAGAAAGTTTCATACTAATCATTTAAAAATTCTAATGGATAAAATGTTTCAAAACCTTTTGAATTCAAATCGCGAATAATATATTTATCAATTCCAGCTTCACGTACGATAAAATCATCTTCTTTTTGAGTTTTAACTAGTTGGTATAACGACTTATCCAGAAGTGTTCCGTTCTGAATTACGAAAAACTCAGATGTGTCCGAAAAAATCCAATACATATTAGTTGGTGACACCAATTCTTCCATTTTATACCATTCTCCAATTTTAACAGCATCGGTATAAAAACCTTTTAACAAAATCGATTTTTTAAACAAAATATCATATACTAAAATATCATAATTACTTCTCACTGCATTCACATCATTGGTAATTCCTTCACCGTTGGCATCTTTTATCGTATAGGTATTTCCTTCACTTTTTTTGATTGTATAACCCGAAGATAAAGAAGCTTCTAAATCATTCATTGCTTTAGTTAATTCTTCAGCAGATACCGCATTAAAACTAAAATTCACGTTATATGAAGCTGAATTCGTATCAAATCTCTTTACATAATTTGTATCAAAAGTTGTACTTCCAGCAATCTTACCATCACTATACGTCACTTTTGCAAAAGTGAAATGATTAATATCTTCCTGAGTATCAAAATCAAACTGTGTGATTTTCGAACGTAAAACATTCCCTTTACTGTCATATTCAAAAGAACTGTTATAAGTTTTATCGTCTCTTTTATAAACAATTTGATTCCCGTATGTATCATATTGATAACTTTCTACTAAAGTAGAATATTGCGTAATATTTTTTTCCGATTGAAGCAAACCCTTCACATAAATTTGCTCATTGGTTTCGTCTTCCACATCATTGTGATATTTAATTGTTTTTTTAAGGTACGAATTCGGAGAAATATAATTGCTATAAATAATTCTTTTTACTTTTTTATTGTTTTCGAAAACCGTTTCTTCACTTAAATTTCCTTTTTTATCGTAAGCATATATGGTTTTATTTCCAGGTGTTTTATCTTGATTTTTCTCCACGATTTTTCCATTTTTATACACGAAATTTTCTGTATAATCACTCAACTGTGTTTTAGTATAAATGGATTCTAACAAACCATTTTTGTAATTATAGGTATTTGTAGCTTCCATATAAAGGAAATAATTCGACTTAGTTTCAACTTTAGTCACTAAACCTTTGTTCAAATAAACGGTTCTAGTACTGGCCAATTGGTATTTTTTCAAACCAAACTCATAGTAAAATTCTTGTTCTTCATATTTTGTTACTTCTGGAGACAATTTAAAATCTGCAGCGGTGTGTTTTACAATTTGTGCAGAACTAAAAATGCTTACTAATACTGCTAAAAAGAATATATTTTTCATGTTGTTTAAATTTAAAAGTTATACTGTAATCCGAAACCTACGTGATTGCTTTTGAAGGAAGAAGTTCCGCCGTTAGCATTAGTCCAAGAATATTTTCCGAAATCGAACACGGCATTAGCATTCCATTTTTTAGATTCCGATTGAAAAATTTGAGGTTGAAATCCCCAACCTATATATTTCATAGTACGTTTCACGGTTGCATCTTGAAAATTTACTTCATCAACATAAGCGGTTTCTAATATTTTTCCTGAAGCCGTTCCATAATCAAAATGCAGACTATTAAAAGCAGAATATATTCCAATATAAACTGGTATTTCAATCATTAAAGGTAATTTTCCAGGTAAAACTTGTTCTAAACCATCTTCTAAATCGCCACTATAAGCAAAAGGATATACTCTAGCTTTATAACTTGTTACAGCAACTTTTAATTCTGTTGATCGGTCATTCGCTAAAAAATTCGCGTAATCTTGTCCTAAAACCACACCACCACGAATACCAAATTTGGTATTTTTAGAAAAATTTTGATGGTACGATACTTCGCCTTCTGCGAATAATTGCATGGCTTTTCCTTTAGTAGTAACATTTCCTAGATCGCCACCAGGTTTTGAAAAACTCATTCCGGTGTTAAATTTAACAGCAACTTGAGCTTGTAAATTTTGGAACATAAATCCCAAAAACAGAATAGATAATAAGGTTCGTTTTTTCATAATTTCTTCAGAATTAATTCAACAATTTTTGTTTGTAATTATGAAGTAAAATTAGGAGTAAGTGCGATGCAAAGAAATACGTAAAAATGCGTATTTTGATTAAATCAGTTTATTGTTTTTGGCTTTTTGAACCGCTTCTAGTTTATTATGAACCTGAAGTTTCGTATAAATATTTTCCACATGTTTACGAATAGTTCCTGAAGAAAGAAACAAGTTTTCAGCAATGGCATTATATTTCAAGCCTTTACTTAATTGTTCCAGAACTTCAATTTCTCTAGTAGTTAAACTAATTTCTTCTTTAACACTTTTATCTTCAAAATCTATCGGTTCGCGTAATAATTTTAAAGTTTTTAACGCAATGGAAGGCGTCATGGCAGCACCACCAGATAAGGTTTCCTGAATTCCATTATACAATTCTTGTGGATTTACTTCTTTTAAAAAATAACCATCCGCACCTGCTTTTATGGCTTTGAAAATATTTTCATCATTATCAAAAACCGTTAACATGATAATTTTTATTTGCGGAAACTTATTTTTGATGATTTCAGTTGCCTCAATTCCGTTCATTTTGGGCATTTCAATATCCATTAGAATCAAATCGATATGGTGATTGTTTTCTAATTTTTCGATAATATCTTGTCCGTGAATGGCTTTCATACGAATTTCGATATCTGAAAAAAAACTCAATTTATCTTGAATGGCTTTTTGCAGAAATGTATTATCGTCAACTATGGCAATTTTGGTCATACTTATTGGTATAAAGAAATGAAAAGTTGGGTTCCTTTTGAAACTTCGGATTGTATTTTAAAAACTCCGTTAATTTCTTCGATGCGTTTTTGCATGTTAATAATTCCGTTTCCTAGTTCCGTTTGTGTTAAATCGAAACCTTTTCCGTTATCGGAAATTTCAATAGTTATGCCTTTTGGAACTTTTGAAACTTGCACGGTAATTTGAGTGGCATCGGCATATTTAATAGCATTATTCACCGCTTCCTGAATGGTTCTGTACAAATTAATACCTTCCAAAGAAGAAAAAGTAATCGCCTTCAAATTTTCATCAATAGTAAATTTAAACGTTGTTTTTTCTTTCGCCGTTTGTGCTTTCTCAATGAAATTATAAATTCGAGAACTTAAATCATCGAAAGTAAATTCGTTGGCATTCATAGCCCAAATCGTATCGCGGAGTTCAACAATAGTGGTTTTCGTAAAATCGCTAATTCTACTCAAATGGTTTTTAACCGAAATATCCATCGTTGGAAATCCAAACTTTAAATTTTCCACTGATGAAATAATAAAAGTCAATTGTGCTCCAATATTATCATGCAAATCTCTGGAAATAGACAAACGTTGTTCGTGCAATTTATTTTGACTTTCAATTTGTGCAATAGCGGTTTGTAATTCAAATTCTTGTTTTTGTTGCGTATTTTTTAAACGCTGTTGACGATATATTAAAAATCCAACAATTGAAATGAAAACTGCTAATAAAGAAAGTATGATAATGGTTGTGGTTTTCTTTTTGGTTTCGACTTCTTTTTGCAACAATTGTTTCTCTTTTTCAGCGGTTTGGTATTTGGTATTGATTTCTTCTACGGCTTTTAGATTGTCAATATTTAAAAGTGAATCTTTTGTTTTAGCGTATAATTTATGGTAATCATAGGCTTTCTTAAAGTCTTTTTTCGAAGAATGAATTAAAGAATAGGTTTCATAAATGTGTAAAAGTTCTTCTAAGTTTCCAGATTTTTCTGCCAGTTTGAGTGCTTCATCATTATAACTTTGAGCCAAATCAAACTTTTTCATATCCATATAAACTGTCGCAATATTGTTATACTGAATCATTAAATCATTCTGATTGTTAGCTTGTTTTTTGATTTTTAAAGCATTCAACAAATAATTTACACCTTTAATAGTATCTTGTAAATCGTTAATATAAACCGAACCGATATTATTATACAATTTAGCAATTGTTTTAGAATCTTTTATTTCTTCCGAAATGGTTAGCGCTTTGTTATAATTAAGTAACGCTTTTTGAGGTTGATAATCGTCGAAGTAGCAATTTCCAATATTAACATACGTATCGGCAATATTTTTTTTCGCTTTTAATGAAATAAAAACTTGTAATGCTTTGTTGTTATACGCTAAAGCTTCTTTGGTTTTTCCTTGAGAATAATAAATTAAACCAATATTTTTATACAAAGACGCAATTTCATTTTTATACCCTTTTTTTTCCGCAATTGTTAAAGCATTGATAAACTCTTGTGTTGCTTCTTTGGTTGCTCCTTTTTTATAAAACACACCGCCTTTATTCAGCATTGACAAAACAACACCTAAAGAATGCGAACCTTTTTTGTAAAACGAAATCGATTGATCTAAACTTATTAAAGCCGCATCATTGTCTAATTGATTCGAAAAAAATTTAGCTTGAATTCTAAAATAATAACCCAATAAAGTATCGTTATTTTGTGTTTCTAAAACTTCTTGAAAAGCTATAATTTTTGATTTATTAGTGGCGTTGTTAAGAAAGTTTTCTGTATCCATTGCTTTCAACTTTAAATAACTAGCACTTGGCGATTGCGCATTAGTATTTAAAAAAGTAAGGATTAGAATGAATAAAAAATAGTTTCTCATGGAGTTGATTTTATACTATAAAACTACAAATTATTTCTTGGAAAGTAAATCAAATAAGGTTTTTTGAAGAAAAAAAATTTCTTCATTTAATTTTCTCATTCCTGATTTATGTTCTTTTTGAAACTGAGAAGATATTGCTGTTTTTTCCATAAGTTTTTCTTGCTTTTGACTTAAAACGAGTTGCGATTTTTTCAATTGTTTCATTTTACCTTGATGTTTTTCACGAAGCATTCGATTTGCAAAAAGTAATTTCAGCACAACTAAAGCTAATACAACAAATGTCAGTAGTATAATTCTGTTCATAAAAAAAGTCATTAAATCCAATTACAAATTTGACTTAATGACTTCATTTATACCATACGAAAAATTACGTATTTAATTCAAAAATTTCTGTTTCACTTCTTTGTCGGAAGTTATCACTTCATCTTTGTATTTCATCGTCCAACCTAAATTTTTGGTCACAATAAACAAACTATTTAATTCCGATAATAATCGATTTTTGGCATTCGTTTTTAATGTCGAAGCTTGAATTTTTTTAGACAAATTCGCTCTGGCAATTTTATTTATTTTATTATAATCTTCACCCGTAAATTCGTTAAACGTACTCGATTCGGTATTATAATATTTAAAATCTGGAGCAATTTTTATTTCTTCTTTCGGAATTTCAATGACTGTAATGACTTTATTGATCGAATCAATATCATATTTCATTTTACTCAAATCGAAACTTACCGTAACATCTGCATTAATCACCACAATGGCTTTTTTCTCGAAAGAAACCAAATCAGCCAAATATTTTTTCGAATCTTTATACGTAATCACTTCTGCAAAATGGCCTTCTGTAACTACTAATTTCCCCACATTTTTAATTTGTTGCTGAATCAAAGCTGTGTCATATTCTACGACTGAAGTATCACCTTTTGAAGAAAAATAGTTGTATCCAAAAAACAAAACTAACGCAGCTAAGATTAGAATTATCCATTTTCTAAATTCTGTAACTATTCCGAAAAAACTAGGTTTTTGTATTGATGTGCTCATAAATTAAAATTGAAAGTGTGGATGTTTTTTGACTAAGGTATTTATTTTTTTATTCAGATTTTCTAAAAATTTCAAATGACTTTCCGAATTCGGATGGAACGGTCGGTGATGTAAAGCTTTCTGAATGTCGCAAACTTGTTGCATCACTTCAAATTCTTTTTCAGCTACATAATTTTCAAAAAACTTAATCCAAATGTAATCAATCGCAGTTTGGTTGGGATGTAACATATCTTCTGCGTAAAAACGATAATCGCGTAATTCGTCCATCATGATTTCGTAACTTGGAAAATAGCTAGAAGCTGGAAGCTGGAAGCTGGAAGATTGCAAAGCAGCAATCAAATGTGCTTTACTTAAATTATTTTCTACAAAACCGTCTTTTATATGTCGCACTGGAGAAACCGTAAAAATGAATTTACAATTTGGATTTACCGCTTGAATTTCGGTAATTATTTTTTTCAAACTGGCTTCAATTTGAGCAATAGAAAGTAATTCTTTTACAAATTGTTTTTGTGGCACTTTATGACAATTTGCTACAATTTTATTCGACTCAATATGTTTGTAAACCCAAGAAGTTCCTAAAGTAATTAGACAATGTGTCGATTTTTCAATATGCCAATTTGTGGAATCTATCAATTGATTTAATTCATTCAAAAAAACTTCTTTATCTGAATTTGAAAGTTCGGAATGCACTTCAAAACAATGCCACGTTTCATTATGAAAAAAAATATCCTCTTCCGTGAAATAGTTCTTACGAATACTTCTAACAATTAGTTTTTCTAAAGAAATGGGGTTGAAAATAATTCCAAACGGATTGACCACCGTATCAAATTTAAAATACTCAAATTTCTGAGCCATATTTTCGGCAAAACATGATCCTAACAACAATACTTTAGAAGTATAATCTATAGGGAAATCATATTTTCGAATGGGAATTTGTGTTTGGAAGTTCATCGTACTTTAAATCTTAATCCAAAAATACAAAAACTAGTTAAATAGTTGTAAAAAAATACTTCAAGACTTTTTATTCTGTATTTTTGCACGATAAAATTTTTCACCATGAAGTTACTTTACACGTATCTACAAAAACATAAATTACTCTTATTTTTCGCCTTATTAATGGCAACTATCAACATTTGTTTTAGTTTATCCGATTCTATTATTACCGGTAAATTAATGCAAGATTGCGGGGTTGGAATTGCCAAATACAAAGGTAATGAAATCGGTTTTATCAAAGCAGTTGGTTTCTGGTTAGGACTTTCACTTGGTGCCGCCATGATTTCCAGAATTACGAAAAATTTCCAAGATTATTTCACTAACATTGTCATTCAACGAACGGGTGCAGAAATGTATACCGATGGAATTAAAAAATCATTAGACTTACCTTATGTTGATTTTGAAGACCAAAGCAGCGGACAAACGCTAAGCAAATTGCAAAAGGCCAGAACCGATTCTGAAAAACTAATTACACTTTCTATTTCCTTAATCTTTCAAACCATAATTGGGTTTATTTTTGTGATTGTTTACATTTCTAGAATTGATTACAGAATTGCTTTCGTTTTTGTCATTACAGCTCCAATAATTGCCTACATCAGTTCATTTTTAGGAAAGAAAATCAAAGCGGTTTCAAGAACAATTGTGATGCAAACCAACTCTCTTGCAGGTTCAACAACAGAAAGTTTACGAAATATTGAATTAGTAAAAAGTTTAGGATTAACCGCTCAAGAAGAAGGTCGATTAAATTCGAATACCTTGAAAATTTTACAACTAGAAATTCAAAAAATTCGTTTCATTAGAAGTTTGAGTTTCATTCAAGGCACAACCGTTCATTTCATGCGAACTTGCGTGGTTTTTGCTTTGTATTATTTCTTATTTAGCGAAAAAATTGTGGTGGGCGATTTATTAACGATGGTGTTTTTCACCTTCTTTATTTTCAATCCATTACAAGAATTAAGCGCCTTTATCATTGCGAAAAATGAAACTAAAGTTTCGATGGAAAACTTCGAACAATTATTAAACGCAAAATCAGAACATAAACCAGAGCAACCTCAACATTTTGGAAAAATTAATTCTTTAGTTTTTTCGAATGTGAGTTTCCAACATAAATCGGCGAAACAACCTGCCGTGGAAGACATCAATTTCCACATCAAACAAGGAGAAACCGTTGCTTTTGTTGGACCGTCTGGAGCTGGAAAAACAACTTTAGTGAAATTATTAGTAGGTTTATATCAACCCGCAATTGGAAACGTTTTATATAACGGAATTGATTCTAAAGCAATTGATATGTTAGAATTGCTTCAACAATTATGATTTTTCACACAACATACCCAATTATTCTCAGGAACCATCAGAGAAAATTTATTATTCGTAAAACCCGAAGCTACTGATGAAGAAATTCTAAATGCATTACACAGAGCAAGTTGTGACAATTTATTAGCTCGAGCTGAAAACGGTTTAGATTCTACTATTGGTGAAGGTGGAATTAAGATTTCTGGTGGAGAAAAACAGCGATTATCGATTGCGAGAGCGATTTTGAGAAATCCGAATTTATTAATTTTTGATGAGGCCACTTCTGCTTTAGATTCGATTACCGAAGAAGAAATTAATAGTACGATTAGAAATATTTCGGACGAAAATAGAATTACGGTTTTAATCGCACACCGCTTATCCACCATCATGCACGCCGATAAAATATTCGTATTAGAACAAGGGAAAATCATCGAACAAGGCAAACATGAAGATTTATTGACAGAAAAAGGTTTGTATTATGCGATGTGGCGTCAACAAATTGGAGAAAGGAAATAATTTAATTACCAACAAAAAATAGAAACACGGATTTAAGAAATTATATTAATTTGTATAATTTTTTAAATCTGTGTTCTAAAAAAAATATTTATGTTTAAGAAAGAATATTTACATCCCAACGAAGGCTTTTCACAAGTTGTAATTACAGAAACCGAAGAAACCAAAACCTTACATATATCTGGCCAAATTGGTGAAGGAAACGATTTAGAAACACAAACGATTGCCACTTTTAAAAATTTAGAAAATCTTTTAAAGAAATGTAATTCTAGCTTTCAAGATGTAGTAAAAATGAATACGTATATTGTAAATTTTAATCCAGAAGTAGATTTACCTATTTTTAGAAAAGTTCGAAAAGATT
>MGWJ01000122.1 GCA_001800945.1 Flavobacteria bacterium RIFCSPLOWO2_12_FULL_31_7 | reverse complement strand
GTGTTCTACGGTTTTTTGCTCTGTTTTCAGCAGTGTCGTTTCCTACTAATGGAATAAATGAACTTCTTCCTGCAGGAATTAATTGTTTAGGATTAACACCTAGATCGTTTTGTAAAACTCTTACAATTGAAGTAGCACGTTTTACAGATAAATCCCAGTTGTCTAATAATACAGCGTTTTTAATTGGCACATTATCCGTGTGACCTTCTACCATACATTCGAAATCGGGCTTGCTGTTTACTACTTTAGCCACTTTAGCTAAAACTGATTTTGCTTTTAAATTCACATCATAACTTCCTGATTTGAATAATAAATTGTCAGCAATTGAAATCATCACAACACCTTTTTCTACGTTGATGTTAATGTCTGGATCGTCGATTCCTACTTCACGTTTTAAACTGGTAACTAAAGCTAAAGTTACACTGTCTTTTTTTGTTAAAGCATCTTGTAAACGGGTAATTTTTAAATCTTTTTCGCGTAAGCTTTCTAATGATTTTTCTAGGTTTTCTGCACCTTTTGTGGTTAAAACAGTCATTTCTTTAGAACTGTTAATTAAATCAGAATTATTTTTCTTTAAATAATCTAATTGGCTCATTAAGCTACTTTTTTCAGCATTTAATAAGTCTTTTTCAGACAAACAGCTGTTCAATTTAACAGTTGCTGAATTTAACAAATCTTGGGTTTCTTTCTGTTTTGCTTCTAAAGCCGTAAATTTCTTTTTAGAAACACACGACGTAAGCACGAACGGAACCATTGCGGCTAAAACTAGTACTTTTCTCATTTTTAATAGGATTTTTTACAAAGTTATACAGAAAAAATCATACCAAAGTGTTACGAAAAGTGAAATTTTAGTTAAAAAAGTTTTAAGCAGGGTGTTGGAAGACGGAAGTTTGAAGAGTGAATCTAGAAGTTTTTTAAAATTTGAAACAAAACTAAATGACTTATATGTTTAAATATTAACTATATAGGCTTTTAACCACTATATTAATTCGTGAAAATCTGTATAATTCGCGGCTAAATAAAAAATTACAAACTTGTGAAAATTTTCTTTTTTTGAACAAAATAGCTCCATACAATCGATTTAGTATGAAAATAATCTGTTTTTTGATGAGAATTTCGCTTTTTTAAATTCCTAGAAATCAGATGATAATATTCAAAATGTGCTTTTAAAATTGCCCAAGTATGTTTGAATTTTCCCTGAAAAATAAACTGCATTCCGGCAATTCCGTCTAAACACAAACGCATAAAAATAATTGAGAATAATTTTTCTTTTGGTAGGTTTTTGGTTAGCATAAGTAACGAATTTCTAAAATTTAGAAACGTTTTTTTAGGATTGGCTTCGTTTAAAGTAGCGCCACCAAGATGAAAAACTACAGAAGTTGGACAATATTTAGCTGTAAATCCTAAATTATTCGCACGCCAACACAAATCTATTTCTTCTTGATGGGCGAAAAAATCATCATCGAAACCTTGTAAGGTTCGGTACACTTCTTTTCTGATGAAAAAACAAGCGCCAGTAGCCCAAAAGACTTCTGTTTCTTGGTTGTACTGACCTAAATCTTCTTCTAAAGTATCAAAAATTCGACCTTTACAAAAAGGGTAACCATATTTGTCGATAAATCCACCAGCTGCACCAGCGTATTCAAAGTGTGTTTTCTTTTTAAAATCTAATAATTTAGGTTGAATGATGGCCGTTTTGGGTTCGTTATCAAAAATGTTTTCAATCGGTTGTAACCAATTTTCGGTAACTTCAATGTCTGAATTCACTAAAGCATAATAAGGTTCTTCCACAAATTTTAGAGCTTCATTATAGCATTTTGCAAATCCAAAATTACCTGTATTTTCAATGATTTTTACCGAAGGGAATTCGGTTTTTAACACAGCAATAGACGAATCTGTTGAAGCATTATCCGCAACATAAATCGTAGCAGTTGGTGAAAACTGAATCACAGAAGGTAAGAATTGTTGCAATAATTTTGCTCCATTCCAATTTAAGATAACTACGGCTGTTTTATTCAAGTTTATGTTTTTTATTGCGATGTCATCCTGAGCGGAGTCGAAGGCTATTTGATAATATTTTTTTTAAACAGATTTCAGAAATTATAAAAATTAATAAAATTTGTTCAATCTGTGTTCCTGTTTTTCAATGTCAATAACAAAATGCTATGTTTACAATTCAAAGCGAAGCTTCTTAAAAAAATATTTAATAAAAAACTATGTGCCTCCGTGTTTAAAAACATTTCAAATTATCTTATGTATTTTGGTAATTCCTTCAAAAAAGTATATTTTTCTTTTTCAAAGTCCATTTGGCAAAAATAATGATTTAATCCGTTAGTTACCATTAAATATTCTGCTTTCAAAGTAAAATTATAACGGGCAATTTGATCAAATGTACTTTGTGAAATAGTTACTTCTGGTTGTTTACATTCCACAATCAAAAAGATACTACCATCAGAATTAAAAATTACAATATCATATCGTTTACTCATTCCGTTTATTTTTACTTGTTTTTCAACGTTTAGTAACGATTTTGGATAGTTGCAATCTTGAATTAAATATTGAATTGTATGTTGCCTAACCCATTCTTCTGGAGTAAGCACCACAAATTTTTTTCTAATTTCATCAAAAATAGCAACTTTATTTTCACTATTTTTGAACCGAAACGAGTAGGATGGGAAATTCAACTTTTGCATAAGGCAAAAATAACAATTTCTCTTTCACTGCCAACTAAAATCTGAACACTGATTGCTATA
Organism: Flavobacteria bacterium RIFCSPLOWO2_12_FULL_31_7; assembly: GCA_001800945.1. Taxonomy (GTDB): domain Bacteria; phylum Bacteroidota; class Bacteroidia; order Flavobacteriales; family Flavobacteriaceae; genus Flavobacterium. Next base: position 4,980 of record MGWJ01000122.1, on the reverse strand, counting down.
CCAATGACCGAAGTAATAAAAATAGTTAACGATATTAAATCTAGAAATTTCAAACCTGTATATTTTTTATGTGGAGAAGAAGCCTATTATATAGATAGAATTTCTGATTTAATAGAAGAAACAGTACTTACAGAAGATGAAAAGGCATTCAATCAGGTTGTTTTATATGGAAGAGATACTTCTGTTGAAGAAATAGTTTCAACAGCAAAACGTTTTCCTATGATGTCAGATTATCAGGTAGTTATTGTGAAAGAAGCTCAAAATTTAGTAAAAACTTTTGAGAATTTTACGAATTATATGGCCAATGTGCAACCTACGACTGTTTTAGTTTTTGCTTACAGAGCCAAACCTGATGGAAGAAAGAAAATTTTTAAAACCATCAAAGATATTGGGGTGTATTTTGAAAGTAAGAAACTGTATGAAAACCAAGTTCCAGATTGGATAATAAAAGTTTTAAAAGGACAGAATTACGGTATTGAACCCAAAGCAGCTGCCATGTTAGCGGAGTTTTTAGGAACAGATTTAGCTAAAATTAATAACGAATTGGATAAATTAAAAATCGTTTTTCCAGCTGGACATGTTTTTACACCCAAAAATATTGAAGAAAATATTGGTTTCAGTAAAGATTACAATATTTTCGAATTGAAATCGGCTTTAGCTGTTAGAAATCAGGAAAAAGCGTACAATATTATCCATCATTTTGCATTTAATATGAAGGAAACTCCAATGATATTAGTCACAGGACAAATGTTTTCATTTTTCTCACAATTGTTACAATTTCACGGATTAAAAGATAAATCGAAATTTAATGCCGCAAAGGTTTTGGGAGTTAATCCCTATTTTGTAGACGAATATGCCACGGCAGCTAAAAATTTCCCGATGCGAAAAGTAAGCCAAATTATTGAAGTCATTCGCGATATTGATGTAAAATCAAAAGGAGTAGGAGCAGGTTCAATGAAAGAAGAGGACATGTTAAAAGAAATGGTTTATAAAATATTTAACTAATGAGTTTCGGGCTAATAAATTGGTTAACAAGATGTTTTTATTTGTTAAGTCTTTTTATTGTATACTTAATTAAAGTGCCCATTCTTTATTTTTACATTCTTTTCTTTTTTATAAGTGTGGAGGTTTTAGTGCTTCAAAAAGGTAAATCTGAAACTTCCGTTTTTAAGTTTTCACAATTAATTTTTACTTTTTTTGTAAGTTATGTTTTGTTTGTAAGAGCTTCTTTTTGGGGTTTTTCAGAACAAACCAATTACAATTTAAATACGATTGAACATGTACTGTTTGCCATGGTTATTTGTTTGTTGATATTTTATTATTTTTCATTTTTTTTTAAAATTAAAATACTAAATAGCATTTTATGGAGTGCATTACTTTTCAATTTTATTGGTTTAATTAATGAGTTTTTTCAAAATTACTTTCAAGGGAAGCACCTCTTTATTTTAGAAGAATTTTCTATTAAAGATTTAAAGGCAAATGTATTAGGAACCATAATTTTTATGGTTATAATTAAGTTTTTAACCGTAAGAATGTCGGTTTTAAATAGTGTAGAAAAATAAAATTTACGATATTTGCATTCCTAAATTTATAAAATTAAAAAGATGAACAAAAATACAGTTTTAGCTTGGGCTACAGGTATCATGGTAATAATGGGTTTGATTATAATAGGTTTAGCTATTTACAGATACGATGATGTTGCAGGCTGGGGTTTTGCCGCAGTTGGTGTTGGTTTTTTTGCTAATGCATGGGTTTTTAATGCCTTAAAAGGAAGAATGTAATAATAAGTTGGAAGTATGAAGGTGGAAACCTGAAGTACTTAGGTTAAAAAAAAATAAAAAATAAACACTAAATAAATAATATGTCAGACGATAAGAAAGTAATTTTCTCAATGCAAAGATTGAGTAAAACCTATCCTGGTGCAGATAAGCAAGTATTAAAAAACATATATTTAAGTTTCTTTTACGGAGCTAAAATTGGTATTCTTGGATTAAATGGTTCAGGAAAATCATCGTTATTAAAAATTATTGCTGGTATCGATAAAAATTACCAAGGTGATGTGGTTTTTCAACCAGGTTATACTGTTGGTTATTTAGAACAAGAACCACAATTAGACGAAACCAAAACAGTTATTGATATTGTTCGTGAAGGTGCCGCTGAAACGTTTGAATTATTAGCGGAATTCAACAAAATTAACGACGATTTTGGTTTGCCAGAAGTATATGAAAATCCAGAAAAAATGGAGAAACTTATGGATCGTCAAGCGGAATTACAAGACAGAATTGATGCTTGCGGTGCATGGGAAATTGACAATAAATTAGAAGTTGCTATGGATGCGCTTCGTACTCCAGATCCAGATACACCAATTTCTGTTTTATCAGGTGGAGAAAAACGTCGTGTAGCTTTATGTCGTTTATTATTACAACAACCAGACGTATTATTATTAGATGAGCCAACCAACCACTTAGATGCAGAATCTGTACTTTGGTTAGAACAACACTTAGCACAATATGCTGGAACAGTTATTGCCGTAACGCACGATAGATATTTCTTAGATAACGTAGCTGGTTGGATTTTAGAGTTAGATAGAGGTGAAGGTATTCCTTGGAAAGGAAACTATTCTTCTTGGTTAGACCAAAAATCAACTCGTATGGCACAAGAAGAAAAAGTAGCTTCTAAACGTAGAAAAAACTTAGAACGTGAGTTAGATTGGGTACGTCAAGGTGCAAAAGGTCGTCAAACGAAACAAAAAGCACGTTTACAGAACTACGATAAATTATTAAACGAAGATCAAAAAGAACTAGACGAAAAATTAGAAATTTATATTCCTAATGGACCACGTTTAGGAACAAATGTAATTGAAGCGAAACATGTTTCAAAAGCATTTGGTGATAAATTATTATACGACGATTTAAATTTCGTTTTACCACAAGCGGGTATTGTTGGAATTATCGGACCAAATGGTGCGGGTAAATCTACTATTTTTAAAATGATTATGGGCGAGCAGCAAGCTGATTCAGGAAGTTTTGAAGTTGGTGAAACCGTAAAAATCGCCTATGTAGATCAATCGCACTCTAATATTGATGTTAACAAAACACTTTGGGAAAACTTCTGTGACGGTCAAGAATTGATTATGATGGGAGGAAGACAAGTGAATTCTAGAGCGTATTTATCTCGTTTCAATTTCGGTGGAAGTGATCAAAATAAAAAAGTTTCTACATTATCTGGTGGAGAAAGAAACCGTTTACACTTGGCAATGACTTTAAAAGAAGAAGGAAACGTACTACTTTTAGATGAGCCAACTAATGATTTAGATATCAACACACTTCGTGCTTTAGAAGAAGGTTTAGAAAATTTTGCTGGATGTGCGGTAATCATTTCTCACGACAGATGGTTTTTAGATAGAGTTTGTACACATATTTTAGCTTTCGAAGGTGATTCACAAGTGTATAGTTTCGAAGGAAGTTTTACCGAATATGAAGAAAATAAACGTAAGAGATTAGGTAAGGATGTAACACCTACTCGTATCAAATACAAGAAGTTAATTCGATAATTTGTAAATAAATTATATCAAAAATCCTGATTTATATCAGGATTTTTTTATTTTTACAATTCTCAAAAAATAAAATGAAAGCAAAGCTATTTTTTATACTCTTTTTTTTTCTCCTATTACCAAAATTTAATTTTGCTCAACTTGTAGTAAATAATAGGGTAGAGGCTAAAGCAACATTGAGAAAAGCTATTGATGATTTAAATAATTTAAATTGTAAATCTTCGCTAGAAAATGCGCAAAAAGTTCTTCAATTTGCTTTGAAAAATGACGATTACAGTTATGCCGCAAAAGTGTACAATATAATCGGACTTAATTACGAGGAATTTTCAGATTTAAAAAAAGCCATCTATTACTACGAACGTGGAATTGAATACGCCTACAAAGCCAACGATATTCAACAATTAGATTTTTTACATAATAACCTTGGAAACGTTTATTTTTTTAGGTTAAGTAACCCGAGAAAAGGATTAAAATATTATCTGAAATGTTATGAATATTCCAAGAAGAATGGTGTAAAAATCGACATCGCTTATGCTGAAGTTAATATTGCAGACGCGAATATGGAATTAGGCGATTTTAAAACTGCAAAAATATTTTTAGATCGAATTAATTCTTTTGCCAAAAACACCAATGATTTCGAAATTTTAGTCACATATCATTCTTTATTAGGAAAATATTATTCCAATGTAAACGATAAGAAAAATGCAGAAATCAATTATCAAATTGTAATAAATAAACTAAAAGTTGGAGATAAAAAATTCTTAAAAGCCAATGAATTAGAAATGTACGATGAACTTTATAAGTTTTATAAAAAATATGATGATGTTCCTAAAGCATTACGTTTTTTAGAAATGCATGATAGTTTACAAGATGTTGTGTATGTAAAAGAGAGAAATCAAGAAATTAAATTTTCGGGCTCTTCCATTGAAATTGTGGAAATGAATAATAAAATTCAGAAAATTGCTTCGGAAAAGAAAGTACAAGATCAAAAGATGTCCGCTTCTTCAAAACTTGTAAAAATGAGTTTGTTTTTCGCGGGTATTTTATTAATCTTTCTAATTTTCATGTTTAAAAACTATTTAGATTATAGAAAATTAAATAGAAAATTATTCGAATCTAACGAACAATTAAAAATTGCTAATAGCAAATCAGAAGAAGCTTCGTTGCTTAAATCGCAATTTTTATCTAATGTAAGTCATGAATTAAGAACGCCTTTGTATGGTGTAATTGGAATGGCTGATATTATTGAATCTGAACATGTTGAATTGAAAAAAGACAAGTATTTTAATGCTTTGAAGTTTTCTTCAAATTACCTATTGTCATTGATTAACGACGTTTTAAATGTATACAAAATTGAAGATACAAAGTTTGAATTAATTTATGAAAATGTAGAAATTAGAAAAGAAATTTCTGTCATTAGAGAATCA
>MGWJ01000121.1 GCA_001800945.1 Flavobacteria bacterium RIFCSPLOWO2_12_FULL_31_7 | reverse complement strand
GATATTCCTTTAATGGTTAATTTTACTAAACTCATTTTGTACTTAAACTTTATTCAAATGTACTATAAAAATATTTTCTATAAAATAAAAGGCTATCTAAATTAGATATTTCTATCGTATTTAGATAGCCTTTTTTAGGAGGCACAATATATAAAAAATTATGCGTTTGCCGCTTTAAAAGCTTTTAATTTTTCAATCAATTTAGGAACCACATCAAAAGCATCTCCTACAATACCATAATCGGCTACTTTAAAGAATGGTGCTTCCGCATCTGTGTTGATAACTACTTTAACTTTAGAAGAGTTGATTCCTGCAATATGTTGAATCGCTCCAGAAATTCCTACTGCAATGTATAAATTTGCTGCAACTGGTTTACCTGTTTGACCTACGTGTTCTCCGTGAGGTCTCCATCCGATATCTGAAACTGGCTTAGAGCAAGCTGTTGCTGCACCAAGTACTGAAGCTAATTCTTCAATCATACCCCAATTTTCAGGACCTTTTAATCCACGACCAGCAGAAACTACAATTTCAGCATCTGCAATCGTAACTTTTCCTGTTGTTTTTTCTGAATTGGTCACTTTTACACCAAAATCTGCATCAGATAAAGCTGGTGAAAAATCTTCTTCTGTTAATGAAGTAGCATTTTCTACTAATCCGAATGAGTTTTTAGAAATTCCCAAAACTTTTACGTCTGTAGCAATTTCTGATATGTTGAACGCTTTGTTTGAAAAAGCATTTCTTTTTACTTGAAATGGAGCCACACTAATTGGCGCTTCGATAACGTTAGAAGCAAAACCTGCATTTAAGCTTACCGCTACTAATGGCGCAATGTGTAAACTATCTGTAGTTGAAGCAACAATAACCACTTTAGCTCCTTCTTTTTCAGCTGCTTGCTTAATTACATCCGCGTAAGCTTTTGCGCTAAATGAAGTTAATTTATCATTGTTTACTTTTAACACTTTACTTACTCCATAAGTAGATAAAGCTGAATTTTCTGTAGCATTAATAGAAACAGCTGTTACTGTTGTTCCTAACATATCGGCTACTTTTTTTGCGTATGAGGCAATTTCAAAAGCTACTTTTTTGAATTTACCATCGTTTGATTCTGTATATATTAAAACTGACATATCTTTTTTAATTATGATTTACGATTTGTGATTTACGAATTAGATAACTTTCGCTTCGTTATGTAACAAACTAATTAACTCATCTAAATTATCTGGGCTTACTAATTTTACAGCAGATTTAGCCGCTGGTTTTTCAAATTTCACAGTTGAAGTTGCGCTAGCATCTCCAGAAGGTTCTACAATATTTAAAGCTTTAGTTCTAGCTGTCATAATTCCTCTCATGTTCGGAATTCTTAAGTCTTTTTCTTCCACTAAACCTTTTTTACCAGCAATAATTAAAGGCAAACTTGCTGTTGCTGTTTCTTTACCACCATCGATTTCTCTAATTGTAGTTGCTTCTGTACCAGAAACTTCTAATCCAATACAAGAATTCACAAAGTTAAAACCTAATAATCCAGCTAACATTCCAGGAACCATTCCTCCATTGTAATCAATAGATTCTGTACCTGCGATAATTAAATCATAACCACCTTGCTTTACCACATTTTCTAATTGTTTGGCCACAAATAAACCATCAGTTGGATTAGCATTTACACGAATGGCTTCATCAGCACCAATTGCTAGTGCTTTTCTTAACGTTGCTTCGGCATCTGTACCACCAACATTTACAACTGTTACATGAGCACCATTTTGCTCTTTCAATACAATTGCTTTGGTTAAACCAAATTCATCATTCGGATTAATAACGTATTGAACACCATTTGTATCGAATTCTGTATCGTTATTAACAAAATTAATTTTTGAAGTAGTATCAGGAACGTGACTGATGCAAACTAATATTTTCATTTTTAAATAATTTATATTGATGGTACGAAAGTACAAAAAATGTTTTAAAAAATACTATGCACGCATATAAAATATGTAATTTTTATCTAAAATTGATGATTTTTATGAATTGTTTAATTTTATTAGCTCAAAACAAGAATTCATTAATTAATTATTAAAGAAATCGATTGAGTAAAATTATTTAATAATAATGATAGTACTCGTTAAATTTTATTATTTTTGCCTTTCACTAAGTTTTAGAATTAATTTATGAGAACAATACAGTTTAGAGAAGCAATTGCGGAAGCGATGAGTGAAGAAATGCGCAGAGATGAATCAGTGTATTTAATGGGTGAAGAAGTTGCGGAATACAATGGAGCTTACAAAGCTTCAAAAGGAATGCTAGATGAATTTGGACCAAAAAGAGTAATTGATACTCCAATTGCAGAATTAGGTTTTGCAGGTATTGCAGTAGGTTCAGCCATGAACGGTTGCCGTCCAATTGTAGAATACATGACCTTCAACTTCTCGTTAGTTGGAATTGATCAAATTATAAATAATGCAGCTAAAATGCGTCAAATGTCGGCTGGACAATTTCCTATGCCTATGGTTTTTCGTGGACCAACAGCTTCTGCTGGACAATTAGGCGCTACACACTCACAAGCTTTTGAAAACTGGTTTGCCAACACACCTGGTTTAAAAGTAGTTGTTCCTAGTAATGTATATGACGCGAAAGGTTTACTAAAAGCAGCCATCAGAGATAACGATCCAGTTATTTTCATGGAATCAGAACAAATGTATGGTGATAAAGGTGAAGTACCAGAAGGTGATTACATCATCCCTTTAGGTGTTGCCGATGTGAAACGCGAAGGAACAGATGTAACTATCGTTTCTTTCGGAAAAATCATCAAAGAAGCTTACACAGCAGCCGATGAACTCGCAAAAGAAGGAATTTCATGTGAAATTATCGACTTAAGAACGGTTCGTCCAATGGATTATGACACTATTATTAATTCTGTTAAAAAAACAAATAGATTGGTTGTTTTAGAAGAAGCTTGGCCATTTGCCTCTGTTGCTTCAGAAATTACATATATGGTGCAAGAACGTGCTTTCGATTATTTAGATGCACCAATTCAACGTATCACAACAGCCGATACTCCAGCTCCTTACTCACCTACTTTATTAAAAGAATGGTTACCAAACAGTAACGATGTAGTGAAAGCTGTTAAAAAAGTAATGTATAAATAATATTGTAAATTTTTAGATTAGTTAATTAATCTAAATAAAGTATATTTGAATCCCGATTTTTTCGGGATTTTTTTTTTAAAAATAATTACAATGAAAAATTTATTTGCCCTACTATTTTTTTTCTCAACCCTAGTTTTTTCTCAAACAAAAGTTAGCGGAGTAGTTTTAGATGACGCCAATCAACCTATTTCTTACGCAACTGTAGCGTTTAAAAATTCTGCAGAAGGAGTCATTGCTGATGAAAACGGGAAATTTTATTTAGAATCAAAAAAAACCTACACTACTTTAGCAGTCTCATTTGTTGGCTACAAAGACAAAGATGTAGAACTTACTGGCGAACATAATTACGACTTGAAAATTGTTTTAGCCAACTCAAACGAAATTGCAGAAGTAAAAATTTATGGAGGAAAAACTTCTAAGAAAAACAATCCTGCCATAGATATTTTACGTAAAATTTGGGAGCGAAAAAAGAAAAACGGCCTACGTCAATTCAATCATTACCAATACGATAAATACGAAAAAATTGAATTTGACATCAATTCCATTGACAGCGCTTTCATGAAAAGTAAAATTTTCAAAAATGTAGAATTTATTTTTCAACACGTAGACACCTCAGCCATCACTGGTAAAAACTTCTTACCTATTTTCATTAATGAAACCATGAGTAAAGTATATGGCGACAATGAAAAAAACAGAACAAAAGATGTTTTACAAGCCAATAAATATTCTGGATTTGGAAACGCAAATAATGACGGTGTAAACGCCTTTTTAAAAGATTTATATGCCGATTACGACATCTATAACAATTATTTAAAATTCTTTGATAAAGATTTCGTGAGTCCGTTATCAAGAACTGGTATTCAAGTTTATAATTATGTGTTAGCCGACAGTACTTTTATTGATAAAAAATGGTGTTATAATATTGTATATTATCCAAGAAGAAAAAACGAATTGACTTTTAAAGGTGATTTTTGGGTAAATGATTCCACTTTTGCTATCAAAAGCATTAACATGGAAGCCAGTAAAAGCGCCAATATTAACTGGGTTCGAGACATTTACATCGAACAAGAATTTGACGTGTTAAATGATTCTGTTTTCCTATTGAAACGCGATCACATGATGACTGATTTCGCCTTAACAAAAAAAGAAGGCTCCAACGGAATGTATGGAAAACGAACAACTATGTTCAAAAACCACGAATTCAACCAACCAAAAGACGATAAATTCTACAGAGAAGATGTAAATAAATTTGACAAAGACGTATACACCAAAACCGATGACTATTGGGAAGAAAATCGTTTCGAAAGCTTAAATTCGAACGAAAAAGGGATTTATGAAATGCTCGATACCTTAAAAACAGTTCCAAAAATCAAACGTTTTTACAACTTAGTTTCTATTTTAGGAAGTGGCTACATACAGGTTGGGAAATTTGACATCGGACCTATTTTCTCTACTTTAGGTTATAATGATGTAGAAGGACAACGTGTTCGCTTAGGCGGAAGAACGTATTTCGGACCTAACGATCCGTGGCGAATTCAAGGTTATACCGCATATGGTTTTAAAGACGAAAAAGTCAAATACGGAATCAACGCTCGTGTAATGTTGAACAAAAAAAATCGATTTATTGTCTCGTTAGGAAATCGCCGAGATGTAGAGCAAATTGGTGTGAGTTTAACCACTTCAAACGATGTTTTAGGAAGAAGTTTCGCCTCGTCATCTTTCTTTTCAAGCGGAACAAACAACAAATTAACTAATGTCAATTTAACAAATTTAGGCTTCGAAATTGAACCCGTAAAAAATTTAGTTTTTGAAAGTAGCTTCTCTTACAGAACCTTATCATCTGCTTCTAAAGAATTTAAATTAGATTACTTTACAGATAACACGTTCACCACTACTTCTGATAAAATTACGCAATCGGAAATTAATTTCTTAGTAAATTATACTCCAAAGCGTAAAATGGTGGGCTATGGTGTTGATAGAATTGATGTCGATTTAAATTATCCTCGATTCTTTGTGAGTTATTCTCAAGGTTTAAAAGGGGTTTTTGATAGTGATTTCAATTATTCAAAACTACAATTATATTACCGCCAACCTTTATTAATTGGTGGTTTTGGAAGATTATTCTCAACTTTAGAAGTCGGAAAAACTTTCGGAAAAGTTCCTTTATCTTTAATGGGAATCATTCCAGGAAACCAATCGTATTTTATCATCGACAACACCTATAACCTATTAAATTATTATGATTTTGTGGCCGATCAATATACATCTCTACATTTGGAACACAATTTCAACGGAAAATTATTTTCAAGAGTTCCGTTATTACGTAAATTAAATTGGAGAGAAATTATTGGTATGAAAGCCGTTTACGGTTCTGTTTCTAAGGAAAATATTGCCTTAAATGCGTCGGGACAAAACTATCAAGCGCCAGTAGATGGTTATTACGAATATTCAGCTGGAATTGGAAATATTTTCAAAGTTATGCGTGTTGATGCCGCATGGCGAGGCAGTTATTTCAATGTTCCAGATGCTCGTAAATTCACCATTCGTGTAGGTTTTGGATTTTATTTTTAAGAAGCACAACAACTTCATTTCAGTTCACTTATAGTCGCGTGTTCCACTATATCTTTTTGTTTTGTTATTTAATTAAAAAATAACAAAACAAAAAGGATGCCGCTACACCCACGGCTAAAATACAAGTTTAGTTTTTCAAAAGACAATTCAGTTAGCGCGGATTTGTAATCGTGCTTTTTTTCTACGCTTAGTTTGTCATCCTAAAAGGATCTCAATACAAAAACTCAAAATTAAATTCGTAAATAAATTTTCTGTTTCTTTGTCATTCGCTTAAACAATCAAAAATGCTTTATAATTTATCAGATATCCTAAAACTAGAACATAAGTTTCAACAAATAATTGACACCTACGGAATTCCAGTTATAACCACTCGCCCATCTGGTTTCATAGCACTTTCGCAATTGATTTTGGAACAACAAGTTTCTATTGCATCAGCAAAAGCCTGCTATGATAAAATTGAAACATATTTGAATGGCTTCACACCTAAACTATTGCTTGCCGTTTCAGATGAAGAATTAAAAGCTTGCGGCGTTTCGCGACAAAAAATTAACTACATCAAAAACTTGGCATTTTGTATTGAAGATAATCAAATTGATTTAGACAGTTTTCATTCTAAAACAGAAATAGAAGTTTATTCCGAATTAATTCAATTAAAAGGAATCGGAAAAT
>MGWJ01000120.1 GCA_001800945.1 Flavobacteria bacterium RIFCSPLOWO2_12_FULL_31_7 | reverse complement strand
TTCATCTAAGTTTTTGTCGTATGCGCTTAATGTTTTATAATCCGTTGGACCATAATACATGTTCATGTCGTAATTTAAAGCTCCATTTTTAAACTCTAATGGCATTTTTGCAGTAAAGTTTTTGGTAAAAATAGTGTCCTTTTTATCGTCATCAACCAAATTATCAGATTTGAATTCTGTAGTTTTAAAAGGCGTACTTGTTAATAGAACAGAAGTAAAAAAATGTTGTTTGAAAGCTATATAAGTTACTTCTTCAATAGTATCTTCATCGTCCGTTGCACTACTTAAGTAAGAATCTTTTCCGTCTTCAAATTCATAAGCGATTTCAGTATATCTGTTTTCATACGATACACTTTTTTCGTTACGATATGTTTTTAAGTTCCATTCTAAATCAGATGGTTTAGAAGTATTTAAAACATTTTCTAATCCTTGTGTACGAATAGAAAATTCTAACATGTGGTCATTTTCTTTCATCACATAACGGTACTCTAAAAACTGATTTTCACCTGTTTTTAATTGCATCGTTAACACTTGATTTCTTCCTTCTTTGCTAAACTTAGGCTCGAAGTATAAATCTTTAGTATGGATAACTTTACCATCTTTCGTAGTTAAAGTTAAATCGAAATTCGCATTATTATTTTTAATAATTTGAACAGGCTTTCCAGAACCTTTTTTAATTTGTTCTTCGTTTAAAATAGTTGCTTCGGAAATATAACCTCCTTTATTTGCAATTTTTAAACTTAACAAGTTATTTTTCAATAAAGTTGACGAATCTTTAGCAGAAGGTAAAGTTTCAGCATAAGCAAATGCGCCTAATTTAGCCAAAGTTTCTGGAGAAACTGTTGCTGTAGAATCAGTACTTTTAACAGTTGAAACAGTTGAAGTTTGACTTTTTGGAGTTTTCGCTTCTTTTTCCGCTTGTTCTTTTTTTGCTTTTTCGGCTAATTCTTCTTTTGTAGGTTGATTTGAATACATCATCCACATTAAAATTCCGAAGATTAATGTGAAACCAATTAACGACTTAAAGTCGAACTTTTTTTCTTCCATGTTCTAAATGTGCAACTCCGCTGGAATTGAATTAATTTGTTATTATTTGACTGCCTTTATTGTAATTTGTTACGTTTTTATTTATTTTTTACAGCAGCGGCCACTAATCCCATAAATAATGGATGTGGATTTAGTACTGTACTTTTGTATTCTGGATGGTATTGGACTCCGATAAAGAAAGGATGATTTGGTAATTCAATAATTTCCACCAATCCTGTATCTGGATTTAAACCTGAAGCTACTAAACCAGCGGCTTCCATTTCTGCTAAATAATCACCATTGAACTCAAAACGATGACGGTGACGTTCTAAAATATCTGTTTTTCCGTATATTTTGTGTGCTAATGTATTTTCTTTGATGGCACATTTCCAAGCACCTAAACGCATCGTTCCTCCTTTTTCTGTCACTGTTTTTTGCTCTTCCATTAAACTGATAATTGGATAGCTGGTATTCGCATTCATCTCCGTTGAATTGGCATCTTTTTTTCCTAAAATATTTCTAGCAAATTCAATAGAAGCCATTTGCATTCCTAAACAAATTCCTAAAAATGGAATATTATTTTCACGAACATATTTTATCGCTTCAATTTTACCTTCAATACCTCTTTCACCAAAACCTGGAGCGACTAATACAGCATCCAAACCTCTTAATTTATCCACCACATTCGATTTATCTAAAAATTCCGAATGAATACTTACCACGTTCACTTTCGTTTGTTGGGTGGCACCTGCATGAATAAAAGCTTCCAAAATTGATTTGTAAGAATCTTGTAATTCTACATATTTCCCTACCAAACCAATGTTTACTTCGTGTTTTGGATGTTCTAATTTATATAAAAACTCGTTCCATTGTTTTAAATCTGGAGTGGCTTTTTCTGGTAAATTTAATTTCTTTAAGGCTACTTTATCTAAACCTTCGTCTTGCATTAAGTTGGGCACTTTGTAAATCGTTGAAGCATCAATAGATTGTATAACTGCTTCTTTTTTCACATTGCAAAACAAAGCTAACTTCTGACGTAAATCTTGTGATAATTCGTGTTCCGTTCTACAAACTAAAATATCTGCTTTGATTCCGCTTTCCATTAATGTTTTAACAGAATGCTGTGTTGGTTTTGTTTTTAATTCGCCTGCTGCAGATAAATAAGGAACTAAAGTTAAATGTACTACAATTCCGTTGTTATCACCTAATTCCCAAACCAATTGACGCACTGATTCAATGTATGGTAACGACTCAATATCACCAACAGTTCCACCAATTTCAGTAATCACAATATCATAATCGCCAGAATTTCCTAGCAATTGCATGCGTTCTTTAATTTCGTTGGTAATATGAGGTACCACTTGTACTGTTTTACCTAAAAATTCACCACGACGTTCTTTTTCTATAACTGATAAATAAATTCTACCTGTTGTAACGTTGTTGGCTTGTGATGTTGGCACATTTAAAAAACGTTCGTAATGTCCTAAATCTAAATCTGTTTCTGCTCCATCATCTGTTACATAACATTCACCATGTTCATATGGGTTCAAAGTTCCTGGATCGACGTTAATATACGGATCAAATTTTTGAATAGTTGTTCGGTAACCTCTTGCTTGCAATAATTTTGCTAGAGATGCTGCAATGATACCTTTTCCTAAAGAAGAAGTCACACCACCTGTAACGAAAATGTATTTTGTTTGATTCATGTTGTTGTTTGTTGTGTTGTTGTTTGTTGTACGAATTCGTACTGATATTGTGTTTAAAAACCGTGCAAAGATAATATTAATTAGCCAATTATCAATAAGCCAATTTGTCAATTATTTATTAAAATTAAGGTTTTGGATATTTCAAACGAATATTTCTGATCAACTCTTCTAAACCATTTAATTTTAATTCGTAAACTAGCTTGAGTTGTTCGCCTAAAGCGCCAGCAGGAAATCCTTTATTACTATACCAAACGATATAATATTCTGGTAAATCTATAAGAAAACGCCCTTGGTATTTTCCAAAGGGCATTTTAGAATGTGCGAGTTTAATAAGTTGTTCTTGATGGGTCATTTTTCTAAATTACTTCCAATTAAAAACCACTTCTTTTTTAATATCTGGATGCAAACTATTGAAAACTGGGCAAGTCATAGCCGTTCTTTCTAAGATGGTTTTGTCTTTTTCAGAAACTGTAATATTCATATCAAAAGTTACGTGAATTTCTGTTATTCTTCTTGGATCTGTTCCCATTATTTTAGTAACCTCAGCCGTTGAATTTGAAAAATCTACCTCCAAATCACGTGCTTTAATTCCCATAACCGTAAACATACAACTTGCTAAAGCATTAGCAACTGTATCTGTTGGTGAAAAAGCTTCACCTTTTCCGTTATTGTCAATTGGTGCATCAGAAATTATTTCTGAACCTGATGCTAAATGTATGGATGAAGTGCGTAAATCGCCTAAATAAGTTACTTTAGATGTTGCCATTATTGTGCTTGTTTTATAGTTAAATCGGAATTATAATACATCATATATACTCCGTAATTGTTGTTATTTGAATAGTTGAATTGACTTTCAATTTGTTCTGAACCTTGACTTTCGGCAGATTTAATAAAACCTTCTTCTTGACACATTCTTAAAATTGCATCAAACGTCACATCAAAACCACGGGTGGCGTATTGATTAGGTTGTACTTTATTATCTTTTCTATATGCTTTCGCGAAATTTGAAGCTTCAATAGATTCATTTTCACGAATAGCAGAAGGATACAACATTTGCAAAGCAGCTAAATTTTTAGAAGGAATTTCTTCAAAATCTAACGCATCATTTCTTTCAATAACCACCAATTGAATATCGAATTCTTTTTTCAATTTGATTAAATTATTTACCACAGAAATCACTTGCATAATTTTATCTGAATCTAAAATTACAAAGTTTTTCTTTCCTTTTTGTAAAGTAGTTTTGAAAACCGTATAATCAAAAAGCCCTTTATCATTAAAACTTGACGATTTTACTTCTGGATAATTGGATGCAAAATAACTACTCAAACTTGTTTTTGCCGCAGAATGAATCGCAAAAATAGCATCTGATTTCGATTTCAAATACGATAGTAATTGTTGTTTTTGAATAGTTTCGTTTGGCATGGCGTAAAATACATTACTTCCGCCTTTTCCAGTTTCGTTAGTTAACGGAGAAATTATTGCAGTATTTCTGTCTAATAATTGCCCAGCCGTTTCTACATGAGAATTAGTAAATGGTCCGATAACAACATCTACATTAGAAAAATTATTATTCTTGATTATTGTCGCAACGTTTGAAGAATATTTAGAAGTTTCAGCATCGTAAACCTTAGCATTAATTGGCAAACCTAATACTTTTGCAGAATCAATTGCCTTTAGCGCTCCAGCATAAAAATCAAGCGTAATATTTAAGAATTTATCTGTTTTTAAGTATTCTGTTTTTGTTTTGGCAGAATCTTTTTCAATTCTATTAATATTGAAAGGCATCAATAAAACTAGGTTTCTTTGCTTGGTTTTATTCGCCGTCTCTAACAGGTTCAATTTTTTTTTTAATCCATCAGCAGCATCGCTCTGAATGGTAGAAGAAATTTCCTTTTTTTCAGGAAGCAGTAGTTCCATACCCACTGTTAAACCAGTGGAAACCGCAGGGTTTTTTTTAGTAATTTCATCCACTGAAATTCCAAACTTTCTTGAAATAGAGAACAATGTTTCACCTTGTTGAACAGCATAAAACATAGTTTTTGTAGTCGTTGGTTGCACATCGGCAACAACCGTTTTTGGTACAACCGTGTTTTTATTTAAACGAATTTGCATGCCGATTTCGAAAACATTTTTAATATGTGGATTTAATTCTTCTAATTCTGGAATTGAAATTCCGTATTTTTTAGACACACTATATTTAGTTTCTTCTGCTTGAATCGTATGAAGATTTGGGATTTCTTTTTTAGCTACAACTTCTGTTTTAACAGGTTGAGTTTGTGTAGAAAAATATTTTTTTGGAGCGAAATAAGTTAACATTTGTCCAGCCGCAACTCCTTCTTTTGAAGTAGGATTATTTTTAATCATTTCATCAACAGAAATTCCTAATTTTTTAGAAATTGCATATAAAGTTTCGCCTTGTTGTACTTGATATTCGTATTTATTTAAAGTAGGTTTAAAAGACGCAACAGCTTTTGCATTAGAAGGCAATGTTAAAACCGTATTTTCTTTAACACCATCTTTTGCATCAGGATTCAATTTTATAATATCATCTGGTTTTACGTTATATTTTTTTGAAATACTATATAAAGTTTCACCTTTAATAACAGTATGTTTACTTTGCGAAAAACCTGCAAAACTTACTAAAAATAAAATAATGTATATATGTGCTTTTTTCATACGTAAATATTTATTGCTTTTAAATTGATTTTCTAACAGGAAACAATTTTAATGCCAAAATTCGCAATGACAAAAATCAATTTCAATATCAATTTTCAAAAATAAGCATTATAATTTCATTTACAACATTTCAAAATAAAAAAAGCAATGTCAAATTTTAGATAAATATTTGACATTGCTATTGATTTTTGAAATTGTTATTTCTTTATTATTCCCACTCAATAGTTGCTGGTGGTTTCGAACTAATATCGTACACGACTCTGTTCACACCACGAACATTATTGATAATATCATTTGATACTTTTTGTAAAAACTCATATGGTAAATGTACCCAATCTGCTGTCATTCCATCAGTAGATTCAACAGCTCTTAAAGCTACTACTTTTTCGTACGTACGCTCATCACCCATTACTCCAACACTGTTTACTGGTAATAAAATTGCTCCGGCTTGCCATACTTTATCGTACAAACCGTGTTATTTTAAACCGTTAATAAAAACAGCATCTACTTCTTGTAAAATCGCTACTTTTTCTGGCGTAATATCTCCTAAAATACGAATCGCTAAACCTGGACCAGGGAATGGATGACGACCTAATAACTCCTCATCAATTCCTAAACTTCTTCCTACTCTACGCACCTCATCTTTAAATAACATACGTAAAGGTTCTACGATTTGTAATTTCATGAAATCTGGTAAACCACCCACATTATGATGTGATTTTATCGTTGCAGATGGACCACCAGTTGCAGAAACTGATTCTATTACATCTGGATAAATCGTACCTTGACCTAAAAATTTCACATCGGTTAATAAATGTGCTTCTGCATCGAAAACTTCAATAAATGCGTTTCCAATAGCTTTACGTTTTGCTTCCGGATCATCTAAACCTGCTAAAGCATCATAGAATTTCTGTGAAGCGTCTACGCCTTTTACATTTAAACCCATTCCTTTGTATTGATTCAATACATTTTCGAATTCATTTTTACGTAATAATCCGTTATTTACGAAAATACAATATAAATTAGCTCCGATAGCTTTGTTCAAAATGACTGCCGCTACTGTCGAATCAACTCCTCCTGATAAACCTAAAACTACTTTATCGTTTCCGATTTTTGCTTTCATTTCAGCAATAACTTCTTCTACGAAAGCATTTGGTGTGAATGTTTGTTCCACTTTAGCAATTTTCACTAAAAAGTTTTCTAACATTTGTTTTCCATCTGTAGAATGGTACACTTCTGGGTGAAATTGAATGGCATAAGTTGTTTCACCTTCTATTTTATAAGCGGCGTTTTCAACATCTTTTGTACTAGCAATTTTAACTCCATTTGTTGGTAATTGTTTGATAGAATCTGAATGCGACATCCAAACTTGACTATTTTCTGAAACACCTTCCAAAAATATTTCGTTTTCTTTGATGAAAGAAAGATTAGCTCTTCCGTATTCTCTTGTGTTGGAAGCAGCAACTTCTCCACCAGAAAAATGTGCTAAATATTGCGCACCATAACAAACTGCTAATAAAGGTTTTTTTCCTCTGATTTCAGATAAATCTGGATGTAATACTTGTTCAGAACGAACTGAAGCCGGACTTCCTCCTAAAATTACAGCTTTGTATGAAGATAAATCTGCTGGGATTTTATCAAATGGAAAAATTTCGCAAAAAATGTTTAATTCTCTTACTCTACGGGCAATTAATTGTGTGTATTGCGATCCGAAATCTAAAATTAATACGTTGTTCATTATGTTTAAGTTAGAAGTTAGAAGTTGGAAGTCGGAAGTTTTTACACTTATCGTTTCAACTCAAACTCAGTTGTGTTATTTGTGTTTATATTTATTTTTTGGAACACGGATTGGAGAAATTCGAGAAATTAAAAAATTATAAAAATTTCTCAAATTTTTTTAATCTGTGTTGTGCTTTTTAATATTCAAAAGTTCCGTACTCGGAATTAATGGTTAACTTAGTTTTCTCAGAAGCTTCTACTCGACCTACAATTTGTGCTT